>JAQTXY010000109.1 GCA_028688535.1 Methanothrix sp.
TCTGCACGACTGTAGCCGAAACATTTCTCTGAACCAGGAGAGAATTCCAGGATTATAGGCTCCTCGCTCCTGGCATCGGCAATGATAAAGGAGACATTTTTGGCCGCCTCAAAGATGGCTTTTAGATGTCGATCCCTCTCATGCAAAGCTTTTTCCGCTCTTTTTCGTTCTGTCAGCTCATTATTCAAATCGGCAGTTTTCTCTTGAACCATCTTGCTCAGAAAGTCCTCTCTGCTGGCCACCAGGTAAAAAAGGCCGACTAGGAGTCCCAGGATTATCAGGCCTGCCATCTGGGCGATTCTCAGCGGCACCTGTACAGCGTCGCTCCATCCGCCGGCAGGCACTCCCGCCAGCTCCCAGTAGCCGCTTGGCAGCTCAATTTTATAAATCACCGGAAAAGACTGGAATACTCTGCTCTCCCCATAAAATACCTGCCCATTGCTATCTCGCAGTGCCATATCCAGGCCATGGGAGGCGTTGTCCAATCCTGCTGCCTGCAGCATCGGTGGGATATCGATGGTTATGGAAATGATTCCCCAAAACGTCTCATTTAAATAAACGGCTTTCCTGGCCACCATACCCAGGCCGCCTCTCTTCATCTCATGGGGATTGGTGATAACCTGACGATGGGTGTCAATGGCTTTTTGCATATCTTCCCGGAAGGCGGGGGAAAGATCCTGGAAGAGGCTGCGTCCAATCATGGCATCATAATCCCTTGCCGGATATACGTACTGAAAAACTCCCTTGGGCGCTATGGCAAGATTACGAATGCCTTTTGTGTTGGAGTATATCTGAGCTGCGTATATAACGAACTCTTCATCAAGGGCTGATTTGGGCGACCTGATCTCCGCCTGAACAAAGGCATCCAGGCCTTCGAGCAATTCCAGGCGTTCAGAAATAGCCATGGCTAGAGAATTGCCCTGTGAATCGAACTGGTCGGCAATGCGGCCCCGCTCATCAGTTATAAGTTGGGTCTGATACCAAAGGCTTGCCTGCCACCAGATCAATAATAAAGCAACGGCAATCAGAGCTGTCCGCAGTTGAGTCTTTTTCATTGGCCTTCCTTTTTATCAGCAGGTGCTATTTTTTTCTTCAATTCTCTTTTTAACTATTGTCTGATAAACTATTTCCGCTCATAAATCCAGGGCATTAGGTGAATGTGGCCTGAAGAACAGACTCGCGGTCGGCTGATGGATGGAATTGATACAGCAATCTTCAATAATCCTGTGGTGGTGAGGAGATTTCTGCCTGGCGACCTGGAGGCAGCCTTAGAGATCGATCGAGAGGTCTTCGGTGGATATGATCCTGCCATCTTCACGGCCTTTTATGAATACCACGGCGGCAGCTCTCTTGTCGCAGAGGTTAGCGGAATTGTGGCAGGCTTTGTCCTGGGATTTCGGCATACTCCTTTCGAAGGCAGGGTCTTCTGGCTGGCTGTCAGGCCGCTCTTTCAGAGTCGCAGCATCGGCATGAGGCTTATGCTGGAGGTTTTGCAGACCTTCCGGAAGATGGGGGCGCTCAGTGCCACCCTGGAGGTGCGAGTGAGCAATAAAAAGGCTCAGTCGCTTTATTCCATGTTGGGCTTTCGCATGATAGGCATAAGTCCTGCTTACTACACCGATGGTGAGGCGGCCATTATCATGAAGATGCGATTGTAACTGATTGTAATTATTACTCCACGCCGCGAGCGGTCAGGCGGAAGTCTGCCGTGATGCCCTCCGGGGAAGAGCGGTGTTTCATGATCCGGGCGCTACGCAGCCCATCTCCTTTCTTCTCTAAAAAGATGATTGCTTTGCAGATATGTTCCAGGCCCGTGCCGCCTATGGGCCGCAGTAAGTTGTTCTCTATGTCCATATAGACTTGGTTGGTTATTACTACGGGAATCCGGTGCCTGCGAGCAGTCTCTTGCAACTCGGAAAGCTGAACGGTTAGGGTTCGGCGAACAGAACGGTTATCTTCTGCTTCCAGAAGCACGCGGTAAAGGGATGTTGCCGAATCCAGAATTACCAGACCCAAATCCCGGCCGGCGATCTTGGATGCCTCGCGGATGGCTATTGCCTGCTGCTCCAGGCTCATAGGCTCAAAGATCATGATCTTGGCAGCCATCTCTTCCGCGCCCGGTCCGGCGATCTGTCTGAACCTCTCCGCAGAAAAGCCCTCGGTATCTATGAATATGACGCGCAGACCTCGGGCTACGGCCTGTACTGCCAGTTGCATGACGATATTGCTTTTTCCTGTGCCCGCCTCTCCGTAGAGCTGGGTTATTATGCCTGATTCAAATCCCCCACTCAAGAGAAGATCCAGGCTCTGGCAGCCGGAAGGCAAACGGTCAAGCATGAGCTATCACAAATGATTATCTTACATGAGTAAATTTATCTATCCTGTCCATGAGTCGGTCCATGGCCTCTTGCTCCCTGGGACCGCCACAGCGATTGATGATGCGCTGCATCTTCATCAGCTCATCGAAGTAGGACTGCGTGCGAAGAGCCAGATACCGGGTGGCAGCAACAGCCGCTTCAATCACCAGATTTGCCCCCCGGTTGCAGGCCCGAAAATCCTTTCGCAAGACCTCACCTTTAACCAGCTGTACGTTGGCGATGATAATATCCGAGGCAAAGGTCTCGCATTTAAAGAGCCCCCAGGCCTCTGCATCTTTTAGTATGGGCAAATCTTCCCGGCGCGTGAAATATTCGGGATCAAGGTCTTCTATGGCCGTCTCTGCGAAGAGCCAAGCGTCATGGCTGATATTGGCCACAAACCATCCTTTGGTCAGTATATTTTCGTAGGTATGAGTCCCGAGGAAAAGCCGCACATAAAGTCTATCTCCATCTCTAATGATGCCCAATGGCGCGGCATTGATCCGGCCCGACATCTCTGTAGTTGCGATTACCTCATTTATGCCGCCCTGTATTCCCAGTTCGTCCAAACCGCTATTTCCATAGAGCATTATAAAATCTCCAAATCAAAACTTAAACTTGAGTCCTCCCTCCACCCAGAAGGGAGATAAATAAAGATGCTGCAATCAGGTCCGCAGTCGACCCAGGATTTATATCAGCTGCCAGGAGATCCGTGTCCAGCTCGCGAGCTTTGCCAAGGGTGTCATCCAAGAGAGCCTCGCCGGCTCGCTTAGAGACCTTTTGTGCCACTTCTAGGCCAAATTTTGCGCAGATCAGGCTGTCGGGCACCTCGGCCAGTGCTTCCAGGAAGGTTCTAACTACACCGTCGTTTTGGCCATATCGGCTTATTTGCTCATCCAATCTTTTCGCGAGCAAAAATGAGCGCTCATAATTGGTGGCCCATTCGCGAGCAACAATGTCGTGCTTGGTGGAGAGCCCCATCAACTCTAAAAGAGTCTTGCCGCTTTCGCGAACGGCTTCTTGCCAGTTTTGATCATTCAGGCTGAAACTGTCCACCTCGACAACTCTGGCTTTAGCCTTACCAAAGGCGCTGTAAAAGTCGATGGCATCGATTACCGAGGTTTTTTCCAGGACATTTTCCAGCTCTTTATGCAATTCGTTGGGCTTTCCGGCCGCGATTGCTATGGGAATCATGAGGACCAGAGAGCCAAAGTGAGTGTTGCTACCCAAGTTCCAGGTCTTCCAGGCCTGCACACCCTCGAGGATAAGCGATCCCACACTTCCTTCGCCGTTGGCAGCTTTGCGAAAGATGGGATAAGCGGATACTGCGCTTTTCAGGAAATGATTAAAGCCGATATCGGAGAAGTCGTGGCAGCGATCCACATTGCCGGGCTTGGGACTGGAGGAGAGCTCAAAGAGCATAGCCAGCACAGCACACTGGGCCACGCGTTCGGAATTCATAATTTATGTGGAGGATTTGGAGAGAAGCTCTTCTGCCAGCTTCTTTTTAAGCTCCATGTACTCCTTGGCCGAAAGCCCGATTTTGGCTAACGCAGCGTCACGCAAATAGCACATCTTGCTCTTCTTGCAGCACCACACAAGACTTCCAAAGCAGGTTCCATCGCCCTTCTCCAGAGGAGTGCCCTTGGCAAATGTGAGCTTCTTTTGCACAAACTCTTCCGGCGTCATGCCTGCCTTTTTCAAGGCTCCATGGACCGGGCAGTTCTTGACGGGCGGACAGCAGAAAGCTAGGCCACGCAGGTCGCCGCCCGCGCAGATGTGTTTGGGTGCATTGCACCACCCGCTCAGAGAGTCATACTCCTGCATGGCTCCTGAGAGCCACTCTGCAAATTCCGGGTCTGCTCCGCGCAAAGATACGACATCTGCGCCCATGGCAAGCAGGTTCCTAGCGTCTTCAAACTCGCCGATGTCGGCCAGAGCCATGATTACCGGACCTCTGCTGTCTTTTGCCTTCTTGACCATTTTTGGTCCGGCTCCGTTCAGGCCGCGCAGGTCGAGGTGGATTATGTCCAGCTCGCTCTCATTCAGCTTCTCTAAAAGGGCATTGGATAGGTCTTCCGGCCTGATCCTCAGGGAGAGGGTGACGCCGCAGCGCTTCAGGCGTGGAATCAGTTCCAGAAGGCGGATGGGGTCTGGGATCTTGGAAAGCCGCAGGTCGAGCAGGCAGAGATTTCTGCTTGCCAGCCGGGCTGCCTCCAGGAGGGGCTCATCTTGTGAGCAGGTGGCGGACAGTCCAAAGGCTCCTGTTCCTTTCCTGGCATTCCGGTTGATTGTCTCTAGACTGGCCTGCATCTCTTCAAGAGGAACCTCATCCAGATCGAAGCCCTCCAGCAAGAGCAACCCCGCCGCATTATTAAAGTCGGGCTGGTTATGGGAAGATATAACGGCAATGGGATTGTTGATATGCAGATATCCTACTTCAAGCATCGGCATGCAATTTCGTGCATGAAGATATCAGCCTTTCGCTGATATTATTTTAAATCATATTTTATTTATTTTGTTATCTTTGTGGTTGCGGCTTTGATACTCTGCCATTCTTTATATCCAAGAAAATCATAAGGCCTTACGATGATATCATGGTGACCCTTAAAGTAGATGCAGATGCGCGGGCAAAGATTCAGGGATCTGAGGACCTAGAGAAGCACCCCATAGTTGCCAAGGTAAAAGGAACGGGAAAGGATGGGGCTTTGAGCGTGCAGGTCTCTGGGGAGGATAGCAATCCCATATCGGCACGGATATCCGGCGATTCCAGGAATCCTGTTGCCGTGGGGCCCATAGAGGTTGCACCCATTACCATAGTTCCCAATCTAGAATCAGTAGCAAAGACAGTTGATCTTGGTGCTCTGATCGGTGCATTCACAAAATTGTCTCAGGGGATCAAGGTAGAGGTAGCAAATTCCGGTGAACCTTTGTCCATAGCTATCGGGAAGATCCCCGTGGACTTGACTATCTCTGTTTCTTCTCCTGCTTCGGAGATGGTCTTTAAGGTGGAGATCAAAGGGACTGTAGGCTAATGAGGTGTCTTTTATTCTCCCGGACTGGCTGATAACTCTGGTGGCGGCCGCCCTTCCAGTCTCTGAGGTTCGGGGTGCCATACCTCTAGCCATAGGCATCTACGGATATGCGCCCTGGCAGGCATATCTTTTATCCGTTTTCGGAAACCTATTGCCCATAATTCCCTTGCTTCTCTTTCTGGGACCGGTCTCAGATTACATGAGGCGTTTTAGTTGGGGTGACCGGTTCTTTTCCTGGCTCTTTGCCCGTACCCGCAGGAAGTACATTCGGGACCATGAGAATTTTGGGCTGACAGCTCTGGCTATCTTTGTGGCCATACCGCTGCCCATGACCGGGGCCTGGTCGGGTTGTGCGATTGCCTTTTTGCTGGGATTTCGTTTCTGGCCGGCGTTTGCGGCCATCGCGGCAGGAGTTCTCCTTGCCGGAGTCATAGTAACCACCGCTGTGGTTGGCGTGCAATTCTTGGTATTTTGAGTTTTGAGATGTGCTCTTTGGCATATCTCTATCTTGATACAATGTGATTTTGTGCTGTTCTCAGATCTGTCAAAAAATACGCAATTACATATTAAATATCACCAAAACCTATAGTGTTTCAAGCATAGCTTTCCTAGTATATACTACCAAAAAATATAAATATTATCAACTCTGACAGTATCTTATAATGAAGACTGTATGGGGTGAGATAATCAAGAAAATTGGCGTTATATTGGTGCTGGCTGTGACTATGCTCTCGGTTCATGTAATGGCGCAGGGCATTGCCGGCAACGGAGGTGTGGATATCCTTGGAAAAAATGGAGGGATATTTGAGACGGAAGGAACTGCTTTCAGGTTTCCGGAGTTGCAGGATACAAACATCGATAGCCTGATTGTTGGTGATGATAAGGCTCTGGCTATTGGAGATAACTGGCATAAGAAACCACTTGCAACTGCTACCAACAATCTGGAGATAAAGAAGAATCAGAATTCCGGGAATTGCAGTCCCTGCACTAAAGTCAACATCGACATGATCAAAGCAGGTAATAGGAAGGCAATGGCTTATGGACCGTCTGATGCAGCAAACTACGTCAAGATAGTAACCAATCAGCAGTAGCATCATGATTGCTTGTCTGATGTGGTTTGAGATCGGATAATAAGAAACCCACTGACAGAGCGTTAGTGGGGCACTTCCTAATTTTATAACTCTATATTTTTGATATTATCTATAAATCCAAGCTTTTCGAATTTCCACGGATAAGAAGACGTGCGGCTGCCGGGATTCGAACCCGGGTTACAGGCTTGGGAAGCCTATGTCATAACCACTGGACCACAGCCGCTCCATGACATTGATAACTTGATGCGATTTTAAGCAATAGAT
>JAQTXY010000110.1 GCA_028688535.1 Methanothrix sp.
CCGGCACCAACCGGCAGGCCGAGCTGGGCCTTGACGGCAATAACGGCGCGATAGGTTGCACCGGAGCCGGCTCCCAGAGGCATGGCTGCGGTATCAATGAGGGGCCTGGTGATGCCGCACTCTTTGGCGTACTCCAGCATACCCTTCTTAGCACCGCCGGCTGCTTTGGTCAGGATATCCATCTTGCCCTTGGTTCCCTTCTCCATAGCATTGAAGGCCAGAACAATCGCTGAATCCAGATCGCTCTCTTTGACTGCCTTCAGCTCCTCGTCAGTGATAGAGGCATTGATGGAGTTATGGATGGCCCTGTCGGCCACACCGATCTCTGTAGCGTACTTGACGCCAAACGCACGAACCTCAGGTGCAGAGGAGTCGATGAGGAACGGGTAATCCGATATACCGACAAACCAGTCTATCTCTTTAGCCATGGCCTCATTGCTCTCGGCCACGATCTGGTTCATACAGGAGTTGCCTGTAACATCGCTTATCTCAACCTGTGCATTCCAGAGCCGCTCAGCGGCAGCCTTATCGAATACCCCGTGCTCCGGATCCGAGACTATCTTGTGCCTGGCGTAAAACATGGTGCCAATGCAGCATGTGGCGTACTCGCCCGGCTGGCCCCCTATCTTGAATTTGCCGAAGTCGAAGACTTCCTGCTTCCTATCAAATCTGAACATTCAAATCACCGCTTTCCAATTGCCTGCGTAAACGAATAGTATGTATGCTATAACCAAGATCAACCCGGCGCAAACACCATATGCTGCGCCCAGATCTCTGCCGATGGACTTGCCGGCTCTCATGTACTTTTCTGAAGAGTAGAATTCTATCTTCTCCTCAATCTTGTCCAGCTTTGCCATTACTTCTCTGAGTTGATCTGGGTCGACCACGGCAACCGGTACTACCGGCTTAATGTCTTCTGCCATAGTTCACTGCCCCCCCATGAATGCGAAAGGCCCCAGCATCATCAAAACGGCAAGGACAAAGCCAATAGCAAACCCCGTAGATACCGTAGCTAGGACGCCGGAGCTCAGCTTGGTCTCTCTGGCCAAGAGCTGGCCCTTGTACCTTATGTCCTCTACTATTGCATCAATCATAGGCATGTTAGGCTCGACCACGGTCGCTATTCCCTGGCCATATGCAATCTCTTCAGCCATTTTTACATTCCTCCTGCCACTTTGAGAATTAATCCGAAGAGAACGAGGGTCACAGTCATGCCGAGAGCTATGCCTTCGATCTTGCCAGCATAGATGCCTGCCTGCAGTTTGTTGAGAAGACCGGTGCCGGTTACAGCGGCGTCTATGCCGCGCATCCTACCCCGCACCTCGACCATCTCTGCGGCCATGGGCCGGAGACCGCCGGTGCTCTCCTCTTCGCCGCCCTCCTTGATCTCGATGGTCATGGGCTCGACATCAAGAGCGCCGGGGTCCTTGGAGACCAACTCCTTGATCTTGCCGGTGATGGCTCCAATATCCTCGGTGTTCATCATCATAACTGCCTGCACCTGGCTCTTCCAGCGCTCAATGGACTCGGGCGTCAGGTTCTGAATGAAGGGAATGGCTCCCTTAGCTCCAATGATCCTGCCTTCCTTGTCAATTCCGCTCTGGGTGAAAGCCTCGACAGCCTGTCCGGTGATGTGCCCCTTGACCTCCATTCCCGTAACTACTACGTATCTGATGTTGGGATTGGCAATGACGTTGGCCACCATCTTTTCAATGCCGATGTTCTCAGTCTTGCACGGTCCGGCAAGAGCCGCACCTGCCTTGATGAGGTCGGAGTTATGAAGATGCGAACCGCAGGTACATACTGCCACGGGGCTCTCAGGATTGCCTACCTCATACTCGCCGGTAATCGTCGGCCATGGCTCAGATGGCTTCTTCTTAAGTACCATCACTAAGCACCTCCGCCCAGTGCCTTCTTTACAATCTCAAAGGTTGTCGGATCGGTAAATGACATGACCAACAGCACCACAAAGGAGATTACCAGACCGATGATGAAACCCATCCATATATTGGTGTACAGACCGGCAATATACGAGGCCTTGCCACGGTTGGCATATGACGAGAGAAGCTCGCTGTCCGGTGAAAGCTGGTTCATCAGGTCGTCAGCTATTTTGTCAAGTTTATCCAATTTGTCATAAACCGGGTCGAATGTGTACAGAACTACGTCCGCCCTCTGCTCCGAAACCACTCCTTTCATGGGGTCGAAGATCAGGCCCAGTTCTGGTGAAACTCTTACAAATCCCATTTCTAGACCTCCTTACTGCACCGCGGGCGGCAGAAGTCCTGTTCCAACCACTGCGGCTGCATCCCTCTTGACCAGGCGGTAATACATCTTGAAGAAGTAGAACCACAAGGCAAAGCCAATGACAAGCTGCAATAGTCCGGATGCAAGTCCCTGCGTCGCTATAGCCGCAATTCCCGTAGCTATCATGGCAAGTGCGCTAACCATGATTGCATTCACCAGTGTCCTATCCTGTTTCTCATCCGGGCCGAGATTGGCATTGAAGGGATGCAGGATAGCAAGACCGCCGGCGATGAAGATTATGGCGATATAGCCGGTCATAAGAACGTTATTCAAGATGTCAACATATCCCAAGGTACCGGATATGGCAAAGCTCCATCCGAGAATAGCCAGTGCGCCAGCCATGGACAGGTCTGCATTACCCTCTTCCATGACGGGAATATTGAACTTGATGACCTTATTGGCGATGACACCGATAATGTAACCAAAGACTCCGGCATAGATCAAGATTATGATTGGTCCGAGCAATACTGAGCCTAAGGTTTCGGCCATGGATAGTCCAAACATGACGGCTATGATGCCCATACCCAGAGCCAGCATGCCGATAGATGGAACACCTGTGCCTATACCGTAAGCGCACACCCTTCTAACTGCGTTAGCTCCCATGACTACCGCAAAGATGGCAGCAATGGCTCCGATAAAGGAAAACACAGTGGTATCAAGTGCACTGTTGAGAATGGCACCCAGATATATTCCTACAACAGACCCAACCAAGCCGTACATTCTCAGCTTCTTGGGGTCGTATGCAGACGGCGCTCCGCCTGCTGATCCTCCTACAGACATTTCAGGCACCTCCCGTGATCAACACTGACGCAAGAGCGAGCAGTATGCTGGCTATGGCGCAGGCTTTGAAGGCAAAGGGCCACTTTTTGAACTTGGGATCGTGGAAGCCTTCAATAGTTCCCTGGATGTTCCAGGATGCAATAACGGCATTCACCAGGAAGATACCAATAGCGAACATGGCGCTCAGAGCGGCATTGCCGTTGATCAGATAGAGCGGATAGTAGATCATTGCCCCGCCGAGACCGCCCATCATGCCGCCGATAAGGCCGCTGACGAAGCAGATGGTGGGAATACCGTGGCCAACAGTTCCGATAGCCACATAAGGTGGCTGGGAGAATCCGGTTATGGGGTCATAGTTGACCTTAGCCGAGGCAAATGGGACACCTACTGCATAAGCATAAATCCAGGATCCAGTGAGCATTGTCGAGCCGATCATAATGCCCGCACCTACAGCTCCGGAGGCCAGAATGAGCCAAAGGTTGTCGGTAACGGACATCATCAGGCCTGCAGCCAGTAAACCAGTCAGACCCGATCCGGCAGCGAGCTGCACAGTGCCAGTTCCGATACCTGTAGCCTGAGCCATCGCAGCAGGGGCACCGCCTACTGGAACGAAGTGAACACCAATGCCTACCAGTAGGCCGCCCACGAGGATCTCCAGAATGTAGACAATAGTATTAATATCGAAGTTCATGCTGCAATATCCCCCTTGTATTCAGGATAAGGTCCGTACTTTGCGCGGACTGACCTTTCTATGTAGTTGTTATAGACTACCATCAAGATGATAAAGAATATCCCCATGGCTATGGCCAATGATGCCTGGGTCACTGGATCGAATATAGTTGTTCTCCAGTTGTCCAAGAATACAGTCAGGCCGAAGCCCATTCCAGTAGCGGGACCGCCGAACTTGGTACAGAACCAGGCGTTGTCTATGGAATTTCGCAAGCCTGCCTCAGCTTTCCTGACTATCTGGCCGGAGAGCATGGTATTCAGACCGCAACCAAACTGCCTGTTCTGGAACTCGCGCTCGCCACCATAGTGAATATCGCCCACTGAAGAGCCGATAGCTCCTACAGCCAATCCCCAGATCAGAGCGATGATCGGCATCGGGAAGGGATGCGGCGTTGGCAACATGTACACCATGATGTAAGATATAGTTGCAATGCAAAACGCTGTTATCCAGGCGTGTGCCATAATAGATGGTGTTGTGTACCTGACGATGTCCATATAGACCCACTGGTTGAACCTTGCTTGGCTGGAATTTCTGCCAAAGTAGGAACTAATCGAAAAGACACCGTTGAACAAAGCGGCAACAGATGCGCCTGCTACCAGGGCAAGCAGTGCGGGCATCTGGAAGGCCGTAATAAGCGTATAGGCTACCATAGCAGCAGTGGCGGCCCACAGGGCATTGGCCGGGGGTTCACCCGATATGGCCTTATTATAAATCCTGTGGGGGTTACCTACCTGGGCGGCCAATTGCACCTGCGAGTTGGGATTGCTCTGAGATCCTATATCGGATTCTATATCCTCAGAAGCACCAGCAACGGTCGCAAGGGCGCCCATAGCAGCTATAAGCCCCATGCTAAATGCGTCCATTTATTCCTCCTCCTTTTCATTTCACCAATTTCATGCTGTTTCACTATAAAATTGGCTATGACGCTCTCGTTATCAATTACCTAAACTTATAAACCTTTCGCGATAGCAGGAGAATGGCAGGTGTTGAGATAATACCTTCACCAGGGTTCTCTTTTTGAGCCCATACGATAGCCTATAATGTTCATGACGCGATGCAGTATCGGTGTTATTATTAACACAATTATCATAGTAGGTGGCGTGAAGTTTTGCCAGAACCAAGTTGGCGCGAGAATCATGGTCATTACCCAGGATCCTATTACAAAATCCAGTTGATCGATGATAAAGAGCTGAGCTCCGCGCTTCAGGCCCATTCTTCGCTTGAAGAATGCGGCCACAATATCTCCGAGCATTGCACCAAAGGAGAGCCCCACAAGAACCTGCAGCTGACTGAATCCAAAACCAAAGCTCGGGAGACCAAGGCTTGGGGCGAGATAATTTAGCAGCAAGCCTATAACAATGCCGCCCAAAGTGCCTGCGATCGTCCCCCCGAATGTTTTTCCATCGCCGAGCATACGGTTCCCGTCACGGAAGGTCTTCCCTAAGTCCAGAGGCGTCCCTCCTCCAAAGAGAACTGCACAATTATTGGGCAGATATGCAGGCAGCATTAGCCAGAAGGCTGTTATCAGTACATCCATGCCTTGCACTCTCGCCGACTCGCCTATATATCAAATTATCTGATGCAATTATTTATTTCATCATGGTATGCCCCAGTCCCTCCTGCGATTTTCCAGATTCAGTGACGAATATTCTTGTTGATTTTGAATCAAGCAACGGAACACAGGTGACCGCATCGGAATTAATCAGTAAAAACCTAAATAGTTAAATAACCAAAAAAGGTATATAGCTAAATGGCTAAAAAACCAATTGGCCACTTGGGGCAGTGATGTTCTGAGAGAACAGAAATTGTACAGAGGTGATGGAACTGACTAATGTGTTTCCCTATTTCGTTGGACTTCTGGCACTGGCTTTTTTATTGCTGGTGGCTAACGGTCTAACCACTGGTGTTTGAATAATTATCCGTTAATGGGCCAAATTAAGTGCAATTGATTCTTTGTTGGCCAGGATCCTGGCCACATAAGACCCTTTTTGAAAATAGCTGTATATGCCCTGTACAACCATTCTCGCGAGGACCACAATGTATACTCTTCTGGACAAATTGCAAATGTCGGCTGCAGTTTCTATAAAGAAAAGAGTTGCAATGATCGATTTGTGATCGTTTATTGGCATTAATGTACCGATCGAAGAGAGGCCTTTCAATCGAAACAGTTAAGTTCAACCTCTGCCACCTAAGGACGCGGGCGTCGATGGTCTAGTGGTTATGACTTGGGCCTTCCAGGCAGATTTGATTCTCTGCGAAGCAAGCCTACAACCCGGGTTCGAATCCCGGTCGACGCACTTCTTTTTGATTATATTTTAGTGAGGCAATTCATACGTTAAATGCCGAATTATTTTCGCTAGATTTATATCCTAGTTTAACCAGTTGTTGTTTTATGAATTCCGGTGGGGAGATCTCCAACGCACGAGGATTACTGGCTGAGAAGATCGCAGGAGAGATCACCCTTTCCCAAAACCCAGGCGATACCCTGAGGAAATGGCGCAGAAACTTCGCCATAACCCAGACCGACCTATCCAATCACATGGGCATGTCTCCTTCTGTCATCTCCGATTATGAGAGTGGCAGGAGAAAGTCCCCTGGCATAATGATCGTAAGCAAGATCATTGATGCTCTCCTGCGCATAGACGAAAGCCGCGGCTGCAATGTTCTGCGTGCTTATGAGAACATGTGGGGCGACATCTTGGGCCTGGACTCCATCTGCAGCGTCTGCGAGTACCAGGACCCCATCCACCTCGCGACCATTGTCGAAAGGCTGAATGCAGATGTCATCTTCGGCCGCACTGATATCACCATCTGGGGCTACACGGTAATAGATAGCATGAAGGCCATCATTGAGATGCTTCCCGACCAGTTCCAGAAGATCTACGGGCGCAGCACTGCCCGCGCCCTGATATTCACCGGCGCTCAT
>JAQTXY010000111.1 GCA_028688535.1 Methanothrix sp.
ATATTTCCATCCCGATTTATCAAGATGACCCCACACCAACCAGTAGCTCGCCTTTGCCGTTATCGACATTGTCGCCTGCATACTTCTGGAAGGCCAGGCCATCAACCTGCACGATTTCCAATCTTTGGAAGCTGGGCAGAACCTTGGCCTCTCCTTTTACAGTTATAGTTCCTTTGCTCATCTCCGCGCCCGGCAAATAGGCGCTTCCACCGATGAAGATGGTGCCGCCCTGATTGGCCGCTCCGGGAAAGTCGCCTGCGTCCCCAAGGATGCGAATGCTTCCCCCGCAAAGATGCTCGCCGAGGTATGCTCCCGCGCTTCCCCTAACTTCGATCTCTCCACCGCGCATGCCGCACTTCTCACCCCGGTATCCGCCACCAAGGTAATTTCCGGCATTCCCCATGACGACCACCTTGCCGCCCCGCATCTCCCTGGCCAGCCAGTCGTCGGCATTACCGGCTATGCTCAAAAGGCCACCCTTCATATTGTTGCCGGCATGCATGCCCACGCTCCCCTCGGCCAGCACTACTCCTGCAGTCATGCCTTCTGCTATTCTCTTTACCTGAGAGAAGTCGCCGCTAAGCCGAATGGTCAACTCCTCAGCCTTGGCTGGCGCATCATCACCTTCTATTACAAAAAGGTCGGATAACGTCCGCTGACGATTTCCCTGCCAGACTGCCAGGCTTTTTATCTGGCTCAAGGTAAGGGGCGCAAACTTGTCGGGCGATATGTTTTCCGCCTCTACGGAGATCGTAAATGCGCTCCTCTGTGCAATGGTTATGTTTCTCATCTAAGCCACCCCCCGAGAAATAGAAAGGCCTGCCAAAATTGCTTTTCCGTGAGGAAGATAGGCATCCTGTACCGCGTAATTGGCCATCTGGACGCTGTAGTACCTGGCGAACTTCTCCTCCAGATCAACCATAACTCGGTCAGCTTCCGGCTGAGGTACGGCTGCATCCACCCAGAAGGTTCTACCCGGCGGCGTTGCCAGAATCTGGCCCTCCTTGGATACGACCACTCCTCCCTTGATGGTATACTTGGCAGTGGCCAGAGATTTCTTAACCAGCGCATGATCCTGGCTTGTATCCACTTCCTCAGGCCGAAGGTCATAGATGGACACATCCCCGTCAGCCCCCGGTCCCAGATGTCCTTTATCCTCCAATCCCAGGATGCGCGCCGGAGCCGCGCGGGTCATTATGGCAATATCCGTCCAGTCCATCTCCCTCTCAATGCCGGCAAGCGTAGTGCGTTTAGGCACCTGATCGTGCAGCGTGGCCATCTCCGCCTCCCTCTTGGGACGGCTCATGAGCAATGTGATGACCTCAGGATAGTTAACAAATGGGCTGCCGTTGGGATGATCTGTGGTCAATAGCACCTTCCAGGGATCTTTAACCAGCAGGGCCAGCTCCAGGCCAATGGCCCATTGCACGGCATTGACCAGCATCTTTCTGAAATAGGCCATGGGCACGACACCGCTTGACTCCTCCAGCTCGATATCGTGATTGGACCACTTATTATGAGTGAGACGGGCATTGCCGTACTCCAGAGGAGCATCGGCGGTCATGGTGGTGGCACTGCCGAAGAGCAGCTGCCCCATATCCATGGTAGCATGGCTGTGGCCATTGAAGTAGTCGGCAATAGCAGGAGCCTTGGACTCGAAGTCGCGCCAGCTTGTTCCTCCGTAGGCGGAAAACTGCATGTGCGCCACATGCACCACCTGTCTCATACGACTGGGCTTGATATCCTTTAGCATATCCAGAGTCTCGATGGCAGTGGTGTAGTTGCCGGGCTTGCCCAGGTTATTGAAATGCAGATGAATAGAATGGGGCAGGCGCAGCATCTCATTGGCCTCTGCCAGTCCCCGAATGATCTCCGCAGGAGTTACATCGAAATTGGGCACGGCATCATTTACCCCTTTTACATTTGTTCCAAAGCCCCAGGCTTCACCACCGCCGGGATTGACAATCTTCACGCCGTAGCCGCGCGCCGCGCGCAGCCCCCAGGCAACGTAGGCAGCCAGCTTGGATAGGTCTTTGTCGCGCACGCATTCCATGACCTGCCAGTTGTTGCCAAACAGGGTGAGGGCCCCCTTATCGATGATGGGTATCTCCTCCAGCTCTTCATGGGTATGCCGCGCCTCCAGTATGGGCGTTGCCGCTTCGAAGGCCGTAGTGTAACCCATGCGAGCATAACGATAGCCCATAGCATAGCAGTTGGGAACTGTATAGCCGGTCGATGGCCTGCAGACGGCCGTTCGCGGCTGTGTGCCCAGTCGGGCATCATCCGGCCTCATAATCCGGCCGGTGTTCACCTTCTTGCCGGCAATATGGGAGTGAGCGTCGACTCCGCCGGGCATGACTAGAAGGCCGCGGGCATCAATCTCTTCCCCTTTGGCCGACTCGACCATTCTGCCCTTATCAATAAAAAGGTCCATCTCATCGCCATAGATGCCGTTTGCCGGATCGTAGACAATCCCACCTCTGATTATCATCTCTTCAAGCCCCCTGGTTTGCCTTTCGTTGACGCTGCCTATGCACGCTCTCAAGTATTCCCGTGAGTATCTCTTCGTCGCTGGGAAGACTGCTGTCCACCAGCTTTCTCAGGCGCAAAGCCAGGCCATCCATGCGATAGGCAGTGCCCTCAACCTCTACCCCGGCAATGGCGCAGGGAATCACCACATCAGAAAGAATGGTCGTGGGATTCTCATAAGGATCGATCTGAATGACCGGGATACTTGCCAGCCCTTCCGCTGTGGCGTGAGGGAAGTTAGATACGGCATCTGCCGCTATGATCAGCGCTGCATCGACATCTCTCTTGGCAAGAAGATCACAGGCAGCCGTCTCGCCGGGATTGAAATAGGGCGCCCCTCTGGTGAAGTCTACCGACATGGGATAGCCGGAAGACCAGGCCAAGACCTGCCCTATCCCGCCAACATTATAGTGACCGCGCATGGGCATAATCACAAATTTGGTATGGCTGTTCAGCTCAGCCACCAGGGAGAGGGCATTGTCTATGTTCTTGTACCGTCCCCGGCTATGAGTGATGCCCAGACCAAAGAAGATCGCCCCGAACCTGGCAGATTTCAGCGTAGCGGCAATATCAGCCAGATCGACCTTCTTGACACCTCCTATCACATCAGGCAGGATCTCACCTTTTCCGGCGATAAGCATGCGCAGCGCCGAGATCACCTCATAATCGCTACCGGGGACGATTCTCATGAATTTATCTGCATTCTTGGAGGTCCTGGTCTCGCGAACATCTACTACGATGATCTTCCGGCCCTCACGACCCTGGGGCGTGAATTTGCCGCTGGAATTGGAGGAGTAGCGCAGAGAATGCCGAGGGTGAGCTTCCGCAGGATTGCACCCCCAAAAGACAATTGTGTCCGCCCGATTTTTTACCTGGCCCAAGGTTGCTCCGGGCAGCCCCTTCTCCTCGATGCCTATGACGGACGGCCCGTGGCAGACTGTAGCCGTGGAGTCGAGCACACCGCCCACCTCTTCGGCCAGAAGGATGCCCTTCTTGGCAGCCTCGCATGAGGTGGATGCCCAACCGTAGAGGAGAGGTTTGGAGGCAGCCAAGAGGATCTGTGCAGCACGCTCGTATGCCTCGGAGAAGCTCGCCGCCACCAGGACGCCGTCCTTGCGAATCATGGGGCTTTGTATTCGCCCATGACCCATGATCTTGCTGGAGCCCAGGCGGCAAGCATGTCTGACCCTTGACACCTTGCCATCTTCTACCTCCACATTAATGTCGTCGCAAAGGCAGCCGCAAAAAGAGCATACGGCATCTCTTATCATAATCGCTTCAGACATGGCAGCAGGCCCCCATGCCGGAGATAAGCTCGCGAATATTGAGAACAGGCGAATCTGTCGCGGCTACATCCACCTCTAATCCCTTAAAATGGGGTGTGCCGCATCCACCGGTCTCCGTTCCAACTAGCATATTGGCCCAGGGGCCCATGGGTATGAATACCAAGCTGTCCGGCAGCCCGGCGTCAATCTTTGCCGTGAGCACCACTTGTCCGTGATCATTCTTGATCAGGACATTTCGTCCCTCGAACAACCCCAGCAATTTAAAATCATTTTCCGATAAATGACATATAGATACTGCCTTGAAGAAATCGGGAGACATTTTACTCTCGCACCCCGCCCCTTGGGCTAAAGTGCGCCCGGAGATCATGGTCGCCAACAATTCGCATCACCTGAGCTTTTTAATCCCCATTCCCATTGCCGGTAATAAAAGGTGCTGTTGTCATTTTATTATTTTTATGCAGTATTTTCTAGAGGCTCTTCTCAGGAATTTTTCGTGCATTACTTTAATATACATCGTTATCATGAGAATACAGTCCACTGATCATGGAGTTGAGTTTTTTGGCGGGCAAAGCTTGGAAGTTTGGAAACGATATCGATACAGATGCCATCATTCCCGGACGCTATCTGGTTATCAATGATCCGGGAGAGCTGGCAGCCCATCTCTTCGAGGGTGTTCGCCCGGAGATGGCAAAGATGGTGGCTCATGGCGACTATGTAGTAGCCGGGGAGAACTTCGGATGCGGATCCTCCCGAGAGCATGCTCCCATAGCCATGAAGGGCGCTGGAGTCAAAGCAGTCGTTGCCAAATCTTTTGCCAGAATATTCTTTAGAAACTCCATCAATATCGGCCTGCCTCTGTTTATCTGTCCTCAGGTGGATAGAATCGCGGATGGTGCGGAAATAGAGATAGACATGATCGGTGGTGTGATTTACAACAAATCTCGCGCTGAAGACTATAAAACGACTCCTCTACCTGATTTTCTTAAGGAGATTGTTGACGCAGGAGGACTCGTAGAATATACCAGGCGACAGGTGGCTAAGGTGACGGCATGAATTATAAAGTACCAGTTATCCCAGGTGACGGCATCGGCCCGGAGATCATAGCCGAAGGCCAGAAAGTTTTGCAGGCGGCAGCAGACAAATACAATTTCTCTCTGGATTGGATGGAGTACTCTCTGGGAGCGGAGCACTACCTGAAGACAGGGGAGCTTGTGAGCGAAGAGACGCTCAAAGATCTGGGACGCTTTCCTGCCATCTACCTGGGTGCCATCGGAGACCCGCGAGTCGCTCCAGGCATCCTGGAGAAGGGCGTACTGCTGGCCATGCGCTTCTACTTTGATCAGTACGTGAATTTGCGGCCCGTTAAGCTCCTGGAAGGCGTCTGGACGCCCCTTAAGGATAAGACATCCAAGGACATCGATTTCGTGGTGGTTCGCGAGAATACCGAGGACTTTTACATCGGCATAGGTAGTCGCGCACGCCGGGGCAAGAGCCATGCCGACTTTGAAATCAAGCGAACGCTCTACAATATAAAATTCGGCCTGGATATCGATACCGATAGCGATGAGATCGGCTATCAGATCGGGGAAGTCAGCCGCGAGGGCTGTAAGAGGGTCATAAAATATGCCTTTGACCTGGCGGCAAAGCGAGACCGTCAGGTATCTTCCGTGGACAAGGCCAATGTGCTCAGCGACATCTATGGCTTTTGGCGCGAGGTCTTCCTGGATGTTGCCAAAGGCTATCCTCAGGTCAAACACGACTTCAACTTCGTGGATGCCATTACCATGTGGTTTGTCAAGAATCCGGAGTGGTTTGATGTCGTTGTCGCTCCTAACATGTTCGGAGATATTATCACCGATCTGGGGGCCATGATCCAGGGGGGCCTGGGCCTGGCACCCGGCGCGAACCTCAATCCGGAGGGAACCAGCATGTTCGAGCCCATTCACGGCTCAGCACCCAAATACAAGGGACTGAATAAGGTCAATCCCATTGCTACCATATGGTCTGGTGCACTCTTGTTGGAGCATCTGGGCCAGAGCAAAGCGGCAGCAGATATAGTCTCTGCCATTGAGCGGAACTTATTTGAAGGCAGAATAAAAACGTACGATTTGGGAGGAAGCTCGACCACCTCTGAGGTTGGCTCGGAGATAGCTCGCCTAGTGGGACTTGTCTAAGTCCCACAAGGGAAAAGGCTTTTATGTGGGATGCTTTTATCCTCAATCTAGTGCAGCATAAAAGTCTTGAGGCATGTCAGGCAGCGGGGGCTCGTAGCTCAGTTAGGCAGAGCGTCTGGCTTTTAAATTTTTGTATGAAGATACCAGGTGGTCGAGGGTTCAAATCCCCCCGAGCCCGTTGGAGTTTCCTGGCCTGTTTGCTGCTCCTTCTCCAATAAGGTGGTTTGAGTGACCAAGTTTGCCGTAAAAGATCATGAAATGGTTCCGGAACATGTGCTGCTCACACCGGAAGAGTGTGCCGAGGTGCTGAAATCATATAATATAGATGCACCTCAGCTACCTAAAATTCACGTAACTGACCCTGCGGCTAAAGAGATCGAGGCGAAAGTTGGCGATATCATCAAGGTAATCCGAAAGAGTACAACAGCTAAGCAATCGATCTTTTACCGGCTGGTAATCGATTAAGGGTGGTCTTTTGCTCGATAGAAATGTTCTTTACAGCTCCTATTTTACCAGGGACAAGTTAGTGCACCATCATATAAACTCATTTAATGATTTTATTGATAAGGGCCTGCAGAAGGTCATTGATGAAGTGAATATCATCGAGACCAATATCGAGAATACTTATGTGAAGCTTGGCAAGATTCGAGTGGCAAAGCCCATGGTGCGCGAAGCGGACGGCTCCATCGAGAGGCTCTACCCCAATGATGCCAGGCTTCGCAATTTAACCTATGC
>JAQTXY010000112.1 GCA_028688535.1 Methanothrix sp.
TGGGTGAGAAGTAGTAGAGAATGCCCATTCCCAGGAATCCTACTACCTGCTTGCCGCCGCCGGTCTGGCCAGCCATGGTGGAGAATGGAAGACCATTGGGGGTTGCGCCCCTGAAATCACGGTCGGCAAGGCCGATGCCGTCAACCTCGGGCATGTAGAAGCCGATGGTCTCGAAGCAGCCACAGGAGGTGTGGGGTGCATCGAAGAATGTGTACAGAAGCATCCTGCTGTACTCGCCGCCGGACCTCTTCTCAGCCATCTCATTGATAGCCGCATACTCGCCGGCAACGGCGTCAACTGCGGTTCCCTTGGCTATCGGGAACTGGGGGCCCTCTGGGTCCACCTTAGCAGCAGCGCGTCCATCGAACCAGGTGATAGCTCCGCACAGGGAGGGCCTGTCTGGGGTAACCACGCAGGCGCTGGTGGGAGCGAAAGCCTGGCACAGTGTGCAGCCGTAGAAGACATCGACGTCCTCATCGTGCAGTCCCTTGGCGCGCTCATCACGTGTCTTGTAGACTGCCATAGCCTTGGCCAGCTCGGCCTTAACTTGGGCTGGATCTGTGACGATGGTGATATCCATCTTCTCGATGAATGGCATCTCGGCCTTGTACAGATCGATGACGGGGGTGTAGATCTCCTTCCAGGATGTGACACCCTTCTTCTTGAGGCTCTTGCCGATTCTCATCCAGATATCATATCTCTGGTTGAGGTGCATGAGGCCGCTGATGTAGGAAAGAAGTGCGTGGTTGCGCCTCTCGATGATGGACTCCAGGTCCTTCTCGATCTTCTCGCCGCCCACTCTGAAAATCATGCCGAAAGGCATGGTGGTGCCCTCTTTCATCTCTCCGAGATCGGGGCCGATAACGGTTACCTTTCCATCTTCAATCTGATCCATTGGTGTGGCCAGGGACAGCTCGAATCCATCTGCCTTGGGGCCGCCCAGCTCTACCCATAGATCGTCTTTTCTGATTCTCTCGCCCTCAAACATAGGGGATATATCCAACTTTATGTCTGCCATTAATACACCTCTTCTGATAATGAGATGAACTTTATTTCTTCATTGCTGCGATTACTTCATCCACGGCGGCGTGATAGTCGTTCGCGTTGAAGGCCATGTTGCCAAAGGTCATATTCGCATTGATGTGATAGTAGCGGTCAACGGATATGCGCTTGATATCTCGGTTGAAGTTCTTGAGTGTTGCGAACATGGCGTTGGCGAATTTGTAGAAGATGCCCATAAAGATAACGGCATCGTACTGTCCCTGTCCGTCCAGGCCCTTCCAATCGGGGAAGCGCAGGTAGTTGGTCAGGGGGTGCAGTCCTATCTGGTAAACGTTCTCCATGTAGCCCCTGTCCACAAAGCCCTTCACGGAATGCGCCGTGGCGGCAATGGGGATTCCCATCTTGCCCATTTCGATCATCTTATCGAACATGATGGGGTCGTCAAAGAGCTCTGCTCCCACAACGAGCAGAGGCCTCTTGGCCTTCTTGATGATTGCGCCCATAACCTTTGGCATGAAGCACTTGGCCTGCTCCGGTCCGGGGACCTGGGCCATCTCAAAAGGAATGGGGTTCTTAGTAGTGTCAATGCCCTTCTTAACATCTGCTGCCATTTTTATCTCCTCCTTTGCCCTCACTTCTTGGTCCTGATCTTCCTGGCAATCAATGTCGGGTCAAAGCTTACATCCGCGGGCCGCAGCGGTCCGGAGAGGATCTTCTTGGCCTTCCAGTCGATCTTCCAGCCGTACTTCTCCTCGAGAGTCTTCAACATATCTTCCTTGTAGACCAGTGGCAGGTCCTTGACGTCTCTGACAAAGAGGTGCCAATCATCGGGCAGCTTGCCGAAGTACTTCATGGAGATGTCGCAGTAGTGGGTCAGCTTGATTCCTCTACCGATGCTGTTATCGGAGGGTCGGAAGCAGAGCTTGGCCATCTCCAGCATAGCCTCTTCTTTGGTCTCGGCGATATAGAGCATGGCCTCGGGTGCAGGTTCAACCTGCTGCAAGCTTCCATCGCGAGCATCTATGGTCATCCAATCCTCAGGTTTGTCAGCCCTGCCCATGAAGGATCTGCGGTACATTACAGAGTGTGGCTGAACTACCACAGGAATGCCGAGCCGGTTGCAGCCGGTAGCGATAGATGCAGCCTTCTGGGAGTATGCTCCCCAGGCAATTCCGCAGGCTCCAACTTTGTTCAGGATGTAATCGGCTATATCATCGAAGTTGGCTCTGTGGTTTCTGCGGGCGAATATAGTTGCCACCTTGATGGCTGCACCCATGATGTTGGCATTGGCCACACAGGAACCGGTGTTGCAGATGTTCCTGCCATCGAAGCCGCCACCATACTGCTCCCAGATGGTCTTGCCGTCTGCATCGGTATAGAGCGACATATCCATAGCCATGCAACCAGAGGTGACGACGATGTAACCGCGGTCTACGAACTCCTTGGCAATGTCGTAGCACTCCTTGGTCCCCTTGGGGTAATTTGAGCATCCAACCAGAGCGATAACACCCGGAATGGTTCCCATGACAATGGGCATGCCTACAGCTCGGATCTCGGTATCACGTGCGGGGCCACGGCCTGCTCTCATTCTGAACTTCTGATTCTTTACATACTGGCGGTTGGCGTACTCAAAGAGGTCCAGGATGTTTATTCCCTGTGGGCAGGACTGCTCGCATCTTCCGCATCCTACGCAGATCTCGTACATGGAGGAGAATGCTTCCAGATTGCCCTTCTTAGCCTCAGCAATAAGGTCACTGATTCTGATGTGGGGTGGACAAACGAAGGCACACTCGTTGCAGGTAGTGCACTTCTCAACTCCTTCCTTGAACTGCTCGGCTGTGATCAGATTCTGAATCTTGGCTTCTGCACGCTTGGGCTTAACAGCAATGGCAACTCTGATGCCAATCTCGCCTGCCTTAGTCGGGTCAAGTACTGCTACACCTGGCATCTTGAAGCTTACTAGATCTTCTACAATCTGATCAACGGGATCGTTGGTCCTGTCGGGCAGTCCGAGCATGATCTTATCTGTGGTGGCAATGACTGGGATCTTACGCATCTGAGCATCTCCCAGGACATCGCAGTAGACGCACTGCTCGTCTACCATGACGCAGTCCATGACTCCTGCACGAACCATCTTTCTCCACCAGCCCATGGCTCCTGCAATCTTTGCCTTTGGGCCCAGGTTCTTTGGCACCTTGCTGTCTCTGCCGGTCTCAGTGATCCTGGTGAGATCGAAGGCAGTACAACAGACACCACCTATGTCCACTTTATCCCAAAGATTGTTGTTTTCTGCATAGATCATGGCCTCAGCACCGGCAGCCAGATTATGACCGTAGGCAATAAGGACGCCCTTATTCTGATCCAGGGTACCCATGCCGATCTCAATGAGCGGGGCATCAGCTGCGCCACGAGGCATGTCGTAGGCAACAATCTGAAGCAGATCGCATATTTCCATGCCCAGATCGTCCATCATGCCGGTATGCAGGGCTTTGGACTCGAAATCCATGAAATAGCCCTCTTGGCCGGTATGAGTCGAGGCGACAAGCTGGACTACCTCTTCTTCGAGGTAAGCTAGGCCTTCATCGAAGTCCTTGAGGGTCTTGGGTTTCTTGCCGATGATGGTCTGGTAGAGGGGAGAATCAACCAGAATCTCGTCGCCCATGTCGAACTTCATGTCGCCGAACTTGTCGAGGCACCAGTGGTACAGATGTCTGCCGTGTGCAGCATGTGCACAGCATCCCATCAGGCAGGCAATAAGAACAATCTTGCCGCAAGCTCCGGCCTGATCTATGCCGCATGCGCCTTTCTTGTTTCCAGTTAGGTCGCAGGGACCATAGGTGCACAAGGTGCATGTGTCGTCGGCTGGCGCGTACATGATCTTGTATCTATTCATTATCTTGTAGTCCCAGTCCCGGAGCGTTGCCACACCTGGCTTGGGGAATGGTCCCATCTCCTGGTCCCATTCATCCGCTTCCTTAACGACAGCCCCGATGTTGATCTGGACGTTCTTCATGTCCTCAACCGAAAAGCTGCCCTCTTTTGTTGCCATCGGAATCTTAGCCTCCTCTTCCTTTGATATACGCCGCTTGAGTTCGCATAGAGTAGATAAAACACTTTCGGACACGGAATAATATAAAAGTTATTAGATCTCCACGAGTTACATAGTAGAATTTTTATATATTATCAACCATAGCATAGCGAAGCCGTCCAATCACGATCGTTAATGGAAGATTTTCCGTCCACAAGATTGAAATGCCATCACAAATGAAGGCAAGGAAATCCATGATAAACCGGATACGGAGGAGCTTTGCCGAGGTGGCAATATGCCAACATGGCGGTAAAGTACAAGAGGCGGCATCTATCTTGGGAGCGGAGCCTTTAGACTTCTCTGCCAATATCAATCCACTGGGCTCGCCACCTCTCAAGGAATTGTTTTTAGAAGAGCTAGGGAATATCGGCCACTATCCGGACAATAGCTACCGGAACTTTCGTCGCGCTGCAGCAAAATTTGTGAATGTAAATATGGAATGCATTGTGCCAGGTAATGGCTCCTCAGAGCTGATCCGGCTCTTTGCCGAATGCTGTCTGGAGGAAGGGAACACAGCCCTTGTGCCCACGCCCTCCTTTGGTGAGTACACCAACCAATCCCTTATTGCCGGTGGGACCGTCAAGAAGGTAAACATCGACGAAGACGGACTGCCGATTCTATCACAAGCCGATCTAGCCCAGGCCAAACTGCTCTTCCTGTGTAACCCCAATAATCCCACAGGAAGGCTCCTCTCTGCAAGCCAGGTCATTGATCTGGCAGACAGATGCGAAGACGCGCAGACTTTCTTGCTGGTGGATGAAGCCTTCATTGAGCTTTCCGAGCCGGAGGAGAGTGTGGCAATCCAAGCACCGTGCAAGGAGTATCTGTTCGTCATGAGGTCTCTGACCAAGTCCTTTGGTGTACCCGGCCTGCGCCTGGGATTTGGAGTGACAAATTCCAGGCTGGCTGGTATTTTGAATCTGGCCAGAATTCCCTGGTCCATAGGCTCGCTCGCAGCGGCGGCGGCAGAATATCTGCTTGGCTGTGATGAACATCTTATGCGTTCGCGGCAGATAATTAAGACGGAGACTCTTTGGCTGCAGGACTCCTTGCGGGGATTGGGGCTGCAGCCCCTCCCAAGCATGGTCAACTTCATACTGGTGGACATAAGGCCCTCTGGCCTGGCGTCCGATATTCTGGCTGAGAGGACCATGAGAGAGGGCGTGCTGGTGAGAGACTGTCAATCCTTTGGTCTCGGCAAGAGCTACATCAGGGTAGCTGTGCGAAACAGAAGCGAGAATGAACGGTTGATTGTTGCATTGGAGAAGGCCTGCAGATGCAGAGGCTGAATTGCGAGAGCTATCCCTGCCACTTTCCAGACCAGGACTGCTCGCTTTGCTTTTGCCCATTTTATCCCTGCAAAGACAGCAGAACGGGTGGGCGAGAGGTGGACGGTGCTTGGTCCTGCCAGTCCTGCCGCATAATTCACATGTCCAATGTGGCAGAGATGGTCCTCGATGCCCTTATGAGGGGAGAGTCCATAGGTGCCGTCTGGAAAAATCTGGAGGCGCTGCTGTGAGGAGCAGGCAATGATTACAGAAAGCCTGGCCGTATTTCTCCTGGCTATAGCCTTCGACATCCTCTTAGGCGAGATGCCGGCCAAGGTTCATCCTGTGGTCTGGATTGGAAAGCTCATAGCCTTCCTGCGCGCCAGGGTTATGCCCAGCAAGGCGGGCGGAATTGCTCTGGCGTTAATAGTAATAGCAGTAACGGTTCTATCCGGCCACCTGATGGTTAGAGCGGCCGGATATGTTCCCCTATTGCCGCTGCTGGTCTCCGCATACCTGCTTAAGTCCACCATTGCGATCAAATGTTTGTTGCAGGTCTCCCGGGATATCGGACTGATGATCGACAGGGACATGAACGAAGCCAAGTCGATGCTTCCCGCACTGGTAGGCCGCGATACCAGCTCTCTCTCCAAGAGTCAGGCAAGCTCGGCAGTGATAGAGTCGCTCTCTGAGAACTATGTGGACTCTATCCTCTCGCCCATCTTTTACTATCTTGTCTTTGCGCCCCTGGGCTATGGCCTCGAGGCTGCCTTAGCCTTCAAGGCCATCAGCACCATGGACTCCATGGTCGGCTACAAAACCAAAGGTCTCAAGGAGATTGGCTTTGCTGGAGCCAAGCTCGATGATCTGGCCAACTATATTCCCGCCCGCCTATCCATTATTCTCATCGCCCTGGCCCGGCCCGCCAGTGCAAACACTGCTCTGCGCGCGGCGCTGCGCGATCACAACAAGACGCCCAGCCCTAACTCAGGCTGGCCCATGGCTGCCCTGGCCGGCGCTCTGCATATCCGTCTGGAGAAGCCCGGCTACTATGTGCTGGAGGAAGATGGCAATGAGCCGGATACCTCGGATGTGCCACGCGCCCTTCGTCTTATGCAGACTGCAATCGCTCTCACCCTGGCCGCGGCATTATTGGTCCTGTTTTTTGGACCTATTTGCGGCGACCTCATGCCGATATAATTTCTCGGCTCTTGGCTATTCGCGAAGCGGAATTGTGGAGGAGCATGGACGAGAAGACAGAGGAGGCCCAGGAACCAGAGGAAACCGCCAAGACAGACATAAAAAACAAGGATCGGATTGAGAACTGTCTCTTGAGATTATGTGCCGTTATAAATGGAACGTG
>JAQTXY010000113.1 GCA_028688535.1 Methanothrix sp.
GCCTCATCCACAATCCAGTCCAGGTCAGGATGGCAGACCTCCATCTGCTGGCACCTCTCCAGCGCATTGGGCCATATGTCCTGACAGGGTGTATCCAGTGGATAATACTTCGGCCTGGGATTGACTTTGCTGCAAATCCAGGGCTTTGCGATACCGATTTCCACGTAGGCCTGGTCAGAAGAACCGGAGGCGTTGCTGACAGTAAGGGTGATATTATGCCATCCCAGGCTGAGGTTCTTTTTCTGGAATGATTCATTCCTGCCGATGATACCGTCTCGGCTGGACCGCCATAAATAGCGCAACGGCCCTTTGCCGCAATTAGCGACGGTGGCGGAAAAGAGCACATTCTCGCCTTGCGGGAAAGTGCGCACATCACCTGGTGAGAGAATTTTCGCCATTAGCTGTCCATTTTGCATTTCATAAGATCTGCCGCCACAACCGCAGTCCTTCGGCTCCGCCTGCCCAACCGTGCTATTTAAGTTCGGCTCGAATGGGGCAGACGTGCCGGATTCTCCGGGACCGGCCGGACCAGGAAGGTATGCAAGGGCGCCAATGGCCAGAGCAATCAATGCCAAACTCCCCAGAGCATAGGCTAAATAGCCCCATCTTCGGCCTCCCTCACCGCAAAGCAGAGGCAAGCAACGGAGATTTCTTGAAAAGGAGAGGGCCAGACCGCTAAAGAGGAAGAGCGGTCCTGAGACGGACCAGGCCTTCCAGCCATAAGGCAGCAGGGTTATGGCCACCTGGGTGAGAGGAAATCCGAACAGTCCTGCAAAGAGGAGAAGATTGCGAGCCGCATCCTCAGGACGGCGCAAAGCAGCCACCGTGATAGCAGCTACTGCTAAGACTACTACGCAAGCACCCCATTCACGATAAAACCCAAAAACCGCCAAGATAGTGATGGCATACAGGCCGCCCAGGAGAAGCAGCGCTTGCTTTGCTCGCTTACTGGGCCAGGCCAGGGCAGTAGCTATGATGCCGACCAGCCCTAGCAGAATGATGAGAAATCCGCCAGCGGCTTGAGAGAAGACATAATCCAGCTCTCCCGGTCGGCCCAAAGACGGCAACGCAAAGAGAAGAAATATGCAGCCGACTGCGATAGCAGCTATGCCTGCGATAAAACCCGGCAGCGACAGGATCTTTTGCGCTCTATTCTTCTCCTCGGCATTGAGCATTGGGCACCTCTGGCGCTGCCTGGGAAGTTAAAACTATGGGCTTCTCTTGCTTGGATGCGCATGATTTCGATAGATATTTGATTAAGGTAGAAAATAATTTGCATCGATCACAAAAATCAAACTGCGTGCGGACACCCTAAAGGGGTGGGGTATGCTTCGGGCCGCACGCACGCCCGGTTAGCTGGAGATCAGAAATCATCAAGCTTTCGTTGGCCAGATCCGCTTAATCAAAACTATCGCAACTCTGTTTTCGGTTCCCAGAGAGTCCTTGTTAATCAATCAAAGAAAATGTGAAAACCGGGCGAGGGTTCACTTCATCCCCAACCTAAAGGTAGGAGTATTCGTGACCCTCCGCGCTCCCGATGTAATAATTATAAAACATTAAGAAAATAATATAATCTTAGATAACGATATTTTTCAAGGAAATGTTTCCTTCTATCCCACATCCCGCATGTCACCCTTCAGACATAGTATTTTTCGCATTCATGACCTAGCAACTTTATTATTTTAATTTGTTCATCATTTAGATTAATAACCTCTCGCTGAATGGCACCCTTGAATTCAAAGATGGCCTCGTTGATATTCCTGAATTTCTGGAATATCCATTTTAATGTTGGACGCGCTGTGGGCTTTCCGAGCTGATTCAACACGGTTTCGCTATATTCCTTCAAATTTTGAAGAATGAAATGAGGATTTTCCGATAGCCATCTTTCAGCTGCCTTTCTAGCATCGGCTTCGCACGCGAAGATCACTCTTCCCAGTTTTTTGAGAGATTTTTTTTGTTTCAGTGAATTCTTTATCAATCTTTTTATCAAAGGTCTTCGCTTTACTGGCATGCATTTCTCTGGAATCGATTACAGCCCACTTTTGATCGATTCCAGATATGCTGGGGTGGTCTCTTCATTCTTTTGCCGGCCCTTATGAATTGCACACATTCCCAGCAATTCTTAGTCCTAATATCAGCAGGGACTTCACTTCACCTTGATCGTCTTTTCCGCAATATTGCTCAATACATTAGATGCATTATCTTCAACCTTGACTATGGCAATATACTCACCCATACCTGCATTCGATTGCAATAATTTGAGATTGTAATGGGAAGACGGCGTGCCTGAGAGCACTATCGGCCCGACTATCTCCGATGCCTGCTCATCTTGTCTGGCAGGTACCTTTGTATTGATAAAGCCGATCTTGCTCTTATCATTGATTATGGTAATATTATTCTTAGCGAACTTCTGGTAATCTGTGCCCGGCACTGTGATATTCAGGATATCCTGCGAGAGGTAATGAGACCGTCCATACGAATCAATCAATGCATTAAGAAGCCCATCCTCTCCGAAATAAGCCTCTGCACTGAAGTTCGCTCTTTCATTCAGCTCAATGATACAGGGGGCAGAATAGGCTAGCAGACTGCTCAAATTCGCCATGACTCCCAGGTTATTGATTGCATATATCAAACCCTTATCCTGGCCGTCTGCCGAAATCCTAAACATGGCTCCAGGCCAGGAGAACTCCGCTTCAGTGCTGCTCCCCGTCATCTCCAATGCCTGTGCCCAGACGATCTCTCTGGTCTTGTTGTCTACAATGTACTCTGTAGCGCTCTTAAGATTGCCATCCGGATCTGTGGCCATTGCCTTTATCTTCGAAGGGCTCTTATCGCTAGCCGTATCAGATATAACTGCAATGGTAAGCTTGGGCTCTGGGGAGTGTCCAATAGCCTGAATCATCCAATTGGTCTGGTTCTGGGTACTATTTTGCATGCTCCAATTCAATATTCTGTTGGGATTTCTGGAGACTAGAACAGATCTGCCTGATGAAGGGGACTTGTCAACTCCCTGCCATACCCCGGCGAACTCGAAGAAGGCGATGAGAAAATTGCCGGATACCTTGACATCAGGCAGGTCAACTATTGACCAGTTCAGGTTATCTCCGAAATATGAACTGGCTTTATCGGTAACCCTATACAGAAGAGATAGGTTTTGGTCCCAAACCTCAATCACAAATATCTCGGATGGGGACGGCATAACCTGCTTTCCTAAAATGGCCACCTGGGATAGACTCCAATTATCGGTTGGGGCGGTGAAGATCACGCCATGTCCCCTTTGGCCATCGATCCAGGCAGCATCTTCTATACTGCCGTCATCATAAGTCAGGCTCACCATTCTCGCGCTGACGCAATTTATGGTAAATAGTATGGCAATTGCCACCATTATGCAAGTCTTGCTCATCAATTTCATCCTCATCATCAATGATGATTGCGATTTATTTAAGGGATCTTTGTGGTTTCACCAATAATTTGGCACCTTCCTTGCCGGTGATTACCACCATCTCACCTTTCTCTACCGCATCTTCAGCTTCTGCCACCCAGTACTCTCCTTGAAAGAGCACATAGCCTTGCGGGTCCAGTCTGTCAATGGCTACTGCAGCTTCTCCAATAATATGACCTAACATCGGCGGAGCAAACCGGGCCCTTGCTACCTTGTAAATGGCAAAGCCCAGGAATACGCCCAAAATCAGCGAGGGCAGGATGATGGCCAGGGCCATAGACCTCTGGTAGCTTCCTGGCACATACCACTGGGGAAAGCTGGTGGGGATAAGAAGGATGCTGCCTACGATCACGCATATCAGCCCGGCTATCGCCAACAATCCAAATGAATGGCTGTGCAGCTCTGCCAGGATCAGGCCCAGGCCCAGCAGCAGCAGAAAAATAGCACCTGCATTTACACTATAGCCCATTCCTATCAACCCTAAAGCCAGGGCCGCCACTCCCAAGGCTTCTGACCCAATACCGGGGCTGGACAGGCCGAAAATAAGGGCATAAAGGCCCACCAGCATGAGCAGCCCGGCCAGCGTCGGATCGGAGAGTAGCCTTAAGAGCTGCAAGTTTATAGGCGGGGAAAAGTGCTGCACGGCGACGGCTGCGGTGAGCAGGGTGGTATTCTTGACCTGACTGCCGTTGATCTGATTAGCCAGGATCTCTGGAGAAGGCGCGATATATTCAATCACACCATAATTCCTGGCCTCATCAGCATTGAGATTAAGATTGGAGACGACAAACTCTTTGGCAGCGGTCGTGTTTCGTCCGTGAGCTCTTGCTTTCACCTCGATCAGGGCCACGATGGCATTGGTGGTCTTGCTGTCGTTGATGGGCTCGGCTTCCCCCAACCCCGAGAGCCGTACCGGCTGGGCTGAGCCAATAATGCAATGTGGCGCCATTGCCGCCACATCGGAGCTTATCAGGATGAGCGTTCCTGCCGACCAGGCCGCAGCACCCGCAGGATAGACGTAAGCTATCACGGGCATCCTTGTCTCTTCTATCTGCCCGAGTATTTCATAGGTCTCGGTCAGGCCGCCTCCCGGTGTATCCAATAGAAGCATAACCGCCTGAAAGCCGCCTGCCTCTGCTTCCTGCAAGGCGGCAGCAACGATATCATCGCTGGCCGGTGTGATAGGGCCCTGCAGCTCTACAGCCAAAACCGGTCCGGGAACGGCAGAGACTATGGGAAGCGCCGGCAATAACAGTAGCAAGAGCGATATGAGACAACAGGTGGATACCCTCTGCGTCCTGGGAGGAGATGGCCGGCCCGTTCTCCTCACAAATTCCGAGCAGGACCGGATATTCTCCATTCTTTCCTTTCATCTCCTGGTTCTTACGGTTTCACTCTTAGCTTCTATCAAGGCATCTTTCTTAACCTCATCTTTTCGGGCCGTCTCTCTATCGGAAAGCTCCCTGTTCAAGGCTGCTGTCAGGCCTGCCATAGAGCCCGTAGCGGCATCGCCACTGGGTGTGACCACAATGAGGGTCTTCTCCCTGGCGATATCGACCAATGTCTGCAGCTCTCGCAGCTTGAGGGCAGCAGGCACTTCTTCATAAAGCCGGGCGGCATCGGTCATGGTCTTGGAGGCCTGGAATTCGCCGTCTGCCAGGATTATGCGCGACCTCTTTTCTCTTTCCGATTCAGCTTGCTTGGCAATCGCTCTTCTCATGGACTCGGGCAGAGAGACATCTCTTAGCGTGACTGCAGTGACTTTGATTCCCCAGGGATCTGTATGCTGGTCCAGTATAGCCTGCAGTTTCTTGTTCAATTCGTCGCGCTTGGAGAGCAGATCGTCCAGTTCAATCTGTCCCAGAACGTCTCGCAAGGTAGTCTGTGCCAACAAGGAGGTTGCGAGCTTGTAATTTTCCACCTGGATGATGGCCAGAGACGGATCCACAACCCGATAGTAGATGACGGCATCCACTTCAACGCTCACATTGTCCTTGGTAATGACCACCTGCTTGGCCACATCGATGGTAAAGACCCTCAGGTCAAGCAGCATGACACGATCGATGATAGGAATAATGAAGAATATGCCTGGACCCTTCACTCCGGAAAAGCGCCCCAGACGAAATATGACCACTCGTTCATACTCACGGACTATCTTTATAGCCTGGGATAAGATAATAAACGCCACCAGCAGTGCTATAAGAGTAGATGAAGCAAATTCGGCCAAATAAACACCAATATATTAATTGTGCTCTTGTCTTAAATAAGTACCCAGTCACAGAATCATATAATCTAAGAAAATAGTAAAGTTTTGGTCCAAGAATAAGACCCGGGAAAAACCTGGGGTCTATTTCTTGAACTCGGTGTAACCGCACTTGCCGCAGCTTTGCCGATCGACGTGGCTGGCCAGGAATACGCCGTTTCCGCACCTGGGACAGACGGCTCTCTTGGACTTGATGGTGTCTCCGGACACTTCGTAGAATCTGGAGGGGCCCATAACCGCGCCCTTCTTGGCACCCTTTTTGGCAGCCATCTAGCTTAGGCCTCCGTCTTGGCTTCTTGCGGCTTGGTGAATGTATTGCGCGTAATTATATGGGCTCTCTCTATTTCTTTGGCCCTCTCGGCAGTCTCATAGATCTTGGCATATCCGATTGTCTCGCGCTTTCCAAACTCAGTCTTCAAATTGTCCACATAGACCAGGCCAACCTTAGAATTTTGAGTTGCCGCCAGCCTCTCCACGACGCTCTTTCGAGAAGGCGTCGCCTCTTCGTGAATAACCTTGAAGACAAGCTCCCGCCGGTTCAAAATAGTGTTATTCTTCTCTTCTATTACTTGAATATCCAACTTCATTCCTCCACAATCATTTGTTTTATAAATTTTTCGATATGTAACTTCCTTTCCGGAGTAACATCAACCAGAACGCTTCCCTCATTGGGCTGGCCGTAGACAACCACGGAGCCAAGCGGGGCATAAAGAATGGCCGGAAGCGTTGCCAGATCTTCTTCGCCCTCGACTATAATCTTTACATGCTCAGTGCCACGCAAAGATTGCTGGATCAGGTCTATAAGATCTTTGCTGATGGTCGCCGCCGGATTCTTAACCTTTTCCGTTCTATAGCTTTTATGATCCAGCATCTCTATGACATGATCGGAAACCGCCATCCTCTTAGTCTTATTATCCACGACTAACAGATCCGGTACTATGGATGCCTTCAAGAGATAGAAGGCAGTCATATCACCTATGGCAACAACTTTCTT
>JAQTXY010000114.1 GCA_028688535.1 Methanothrix sp.
TGGGTATCCGGGCGCGTCTTAGCTTCCAGAACTCGAATTGTTTTTCGTTGATGAACAAATGCATATGTCAACCTCTGAAGGTTGACTATTTATAGTTTTCTCATGCAGAGGCTTTGCATCTAAAGTCCTTTCTGCAAAAAGTGCGCCTTGAGATAGATGCATATAATGCAGTCCAATCATATGGACTACTGCGGAGGTTTCGAAATAGAGAATTTCGCCGCTCAGAATAAAGCACTGGCGGAAATATATCGTGAGCTTCTTTCTTTGAAGACCGAGATGAAAAAATGGTCGTGTACGTTAATTACTGAAAAGGCATCCTGAATTCCATCAGCTCTTTGATAGTCCATACATGATCCGTCATTTCTTCTGCCATTGCAGGTGTTCTTTGCATCCACTTTTTCCGTCCTTGATCGATCCTTTGCCGAAGTGACTTATGCGGCTTGACGAAATTGTACCAAGCCTGGAAAAAGTCCAAGGCATGAGTATGCCTCCCCAAGATCTTGCTGCAATTCATGCTCTTGCGCACAAATCTAGCCAATGAATTGCGAATTGTGAGATTCAGCCGCTCAATATATGCCGTATTGATCTTTCCTCCCGAATCGGCACCAAGTAACTGCATTACCTCTTCTGGATCACCATAAACAACACACTGTATTACCTCAACGAGTCGTCCCTTCTCCCTTTTCTTGCATACCTTTGCATACTTCAGATTGGGATAAGGAACCAGTACAGGCTCAGGCTTTCTTCCGATTCCGCAGTAAGGTGGCGTCTCAAGAAAACCATAAACATTGAGAAGTCCTTCCTCGAATGGATCCCAGTTATCTGAAGTGAATACGGGAATTGGCGAGCCAATTGCGCGACGTTTTTCAATATCGCCAAAGAATTCGACACAATCATCTGCAGTTCTTTTTCCTTCATGATGGCTCAAAAAAAGTCGAGTGTCGGGTTTTATTGCAGTCAGACTGTAGACATCACCGTATTCTTTCGAATCGCTGGCAGCGACGTTTTTCTCCTTTTTTTATATACGACCAGATCTCATCAACTTGCACGCGCTCCAAGCGAAGTTCTCTCAGAAAATAGTCCGTAACGTCTTTGCAGTGCTTGCCGGCAAGATCGACCCATTTGCATATTGTACCCTTATCATGGCCTGACATCCGTGCAGCTCCGCGAATGCTTCCTTTCTCTGGAATCATTGCCAGTGTTCGGCAGACTTCATCAATTGGTGTATGAAGACCAAAGAATGGTGTTCCGTGAGTTTCACTGAAGCAATGGCCGCAAGTTTTGCACTTTAGAAGGGCCCTGTTATCTTTCCCACATCGCTCTTTCAGAACTATGTTTCCAGCGTCCGTTTTTCCATAGTCGGGACAGTTTTTTTGCCAGCACCAAAACTTCGATAAATCAAGATTGGACTCCATCGCTACCCCAACTAAATGATTCAATGAGGTAATATAAAAAACTATTCCGTCAAATAAGTACACGACCTTTTATTCTGAGCGGCGAAATTCTCTATTTCGAAACCTTCGCAGTAGTCCATATGATTGGACTGCATTATATGCATCTATCTCAAGGCGCACTTTTTGCAGAAAGGACTTTAGATGCAAAGCCTCTGCATGAGGCTTTGCATCTAAAGTAAGGTTTTAGCCCTACTTTAGATTCACGCTTCGGACTTTAGATGCAAGAATTCTGGTTGTATCCCATTTTCGTACATCTCGTGAATTACGACCGTGAGATTGTACGCAATAATTTTAGCAAGTAATTCATTGACTTGGGCAGTTGGATTCTTGGACTTCAGTGTCTCACCAAATTTCCTCTTGATCGCCGCATTCGTAGCCTCGATATTGCTCCGCTTATGGTAGTGCTCCATGAAATCATCGCGGTTAAGCTGGAAGTAGTGATACATCTTGCCCCAAAGAGTTGAACCTCTAGCTTTGCCAGTCGCGTTCTTTCTGTAAGGGATGTATGCCTTCCCGCCTTCATTAGCCACTAACTGAAGATTGAGGCGCGATGAATAAGCCATATCAGCAGATACCTCGTTAATGGTGAATCTCTCGGAGGTTTTCTTAACCAAGGGTCCGAACTGTGGCGAATCGCCGCCATTGCTATCTGTAATAGCCACAGCAGCAACGATGTTTGTCTTTACGCCTGCGCAAAGGTGAGCTTTGACCCATTGATGCTCTTTCTTTTGGCCGTGCTTCACGCCGTTGTATGCGCTGAATGTGGTTGTACGAAATCCAGTTGAATCAACTGAGAAATCGTTCTCGATTCCAGCAACCGGTAAGGCAGATAATGTAACCAACTCATGAAAAATTGGTGTCATATCAGGATTCTTGAAGAGCTTTGATGGCACATTGAAATCTGGCGTATGCTCGATTTGGCCTCTTTCGGTCGCGTTCTCGAAGAGACTGTATGCGCGGCGGCTGGATAACTGAGAGTACACTTTCTGTATGGCGCAGAAAAGCGTTTCATGGATTGATAAGCGTGGCCTTCCCATTGATTGCTCTGGTTCTGGAATTGCCTTAACCAAGTCCTTGAGCAAATTATCAAATAGCTTGACCTCTGCTTTCTGCGCAGCGTTGTAGGCATCCCAGGCTTGTTTATAGGTCAGGTGGACCTTCTCAGTTACAGTGCCTTGGGGCGTATCCTTTTCAACTTGCAGGTAATAGCGCGTCGCCTGAATGTGCTTGCACTTCCCTCCGCGATAAACAAAATCCGGACAGGTGCAAGTCATCCCGTTTGGCGTTGCTTTGACTTCGTAGATCTTGCTTCCTGATTGCGATTTTACTTTAAATGAGTGGTCGTTGACTTTCTTGATTTGATCTCCTTGGTCTGCTATTTCTTTGCCTCGGACTGCGCGCGGATCTGTCATAGTAACTAATAGTGTATTATAGTATTTATAAGTTACTAAAATTCAATGAGTCATAACTTATATATACGATAATGTCATAATGGCTACTATGGGTGATTCCAAACAACAGAAACGCATCGCCGTCTCGCTTCCAGATGATGCAAGAGAATTCCTGGAGATAGAATCCAAAGAGACAGGCGTTCCACTAAGCAATCTGCTAAGTTATATCGTGGCAAATTATGTCAGAGATGAGAAAAGAAAGAGGTCGCTTTTCTAAAGCGAGCTTATTATGTTATGTGCTAAACAAACGGCTGCTATTGTCATCATATTAGGAATTGCTGTTTTTGCATATTATATTATTCCGAGCATTCGCATGGTGTGGAATGAGAATGCTAAAATCAAAAAAGATCGGATTGCGCACATCCCATTTCATTTTAATGCAGGCGATGAGCGGGGCAATCCGATTGGCACTATGAATATCGATTTGAAGGTTAATTATCCTCATGGAATTTTAACTGTTGATGATATTATAAAAATATCTGGTGTGGTTGATGCGTCCCGCATCCCATTTGAATTAAATGCACTTGCGTTATATTTTTCAAGTTCCCAAGAACACCCAGAAAGGAAAGATAGTAAAGGGATAACTGGACTTGCGATGATAAATTTTCATAAAACCCAAGAAAGAAATGTGATGGTCGCAAACGAAATTGAAATGAAGTGGCCAATAGAAGGTGAATATCATCTGAATTTTCCGCTTCTTAGGCCCGGAGGGCGACCAGAGATTAAAACATTGGATAGCCCCATTATTACCGTTCATCCTAAATCTGCTTGGATAGAAGTTATAAACAATGAAGCAATGGCGAATATTACAATTGTTGCCCTTGTTCTTGGAATCATAGGGGCCATTGATATTGCTTACCGATTATGGACAGCCACCTCCTGAAAATAATATAACCACACATGAAATAAATAATAAAATTATAGCAATATTAATAATATATTTTCCCATTTTTCGCCCAATCAATGTTTTTGCATAAACACTCATCGGAATACCCATTATTAGAAGGCCACACAGTCCAACCAAAAGGCTAAATATGTCATACATCATCAAACCTCTACTACAGTCTTAGGTAATTTCTATATACAAATATGATCAATCCACTGATCATATCTGTCACTTTAGTTGCAAGAAGGGCACTTTAGTTGCAGAATCGACTTTAGATGCAAAGCCTCTGCATGAGGCTTTGCATCTAAAGTAAGGTTTTAGCCCTACTTTAGATTCACGCTTCGGACTTTAGATGCAAGAATTCTGGTTGTATCCCATTTTCGTACATCTCGTGAATTACGACCGTGAGATTGTACGCAATAATTTTAGCAAGTAATTCATTGACTTGGGCAGTTGGATTCTTGGACTTCAGTGTCTCACCAAATTTCCTCTTGATCGCCGCATTCGTAGCCTCGATATTGCTCCGCTTATGGTAGTGCTCCATGAAATCATCGCGGTTAAGCTGGAAGTAGTGATACATCTTGCCCCAAAGAGTTGAACCTCTAGCTTTGCCAGTCGCGTTCTTTCTGTAAGGGATGTATGCCTTCCCGCCTTCATTAGCCACTAACTGAAGATTGAGGCGCGATGAATAAGCCATATCAGCAGATACCTCGTTAATGGTGAATCTCTCGGAGGTTTTCTTAACCAAGGGTCCGAACTGTGGCGAATCGCCGCCATTGCTATCTGTAATAGCCACAGCAGCAACGATGTTTGTCTTTACGCCTGCGCAAAGGTGAGCTTTGACCCATTGATGCTCTTTCTTTTGGCCGTGCTTCACGCCGTTGTATGCGCTGAATGTGGTTGTACGAAATCCAGTTGAATCAACTGAGAAATCGTTCTCGATTCCAGCAACCGGTAAGGCAGATAATGTAACCAACTCATGAAAAATTGGTGTCATATCAGGATTCTTGAAGAGCTTTGATGGCACATTGAAATCTGGCGTATGCTCGATTTGGCCTCTTTCGGTCGCGTTCTCGAAGAGACTGTATGCGCGGCGGCTGGATAACTGAGAGTACACTTTCTGTATGGCGCAGAAAAGCGTTTCATGGATTGATAAGCGTGGCCTTCCCATTGATTGCTCTGGTTCTGGAATTGCCTTAACCAAGTCCTTGAGCAAATTATCAAATAGCTTGACCTCTGCTTTCTGCGCAGCGTTGTAGGCATCCCAGGCTTGTTTATAGGTCAGGTGGACCTTCTCAGTTACAGTGCCTTGGGGCGTATCCTTTTCAACTTGCAGGTAATAGCGCGTCGCCTGAATGTGCTTGCACTTCCCTCCGCGATAAACAAAATCCGGACAGGTGCAAGTCATCCCGTTTGGCGTTGCTTTGACTTCGTAGATCTTGCTTCCTGATTGCGATTTTACTTTAAATGAGTGGTCGTTGACTTTCTTGATTTGATCTCCTTGGTCTGCTATTTCTTTGCCTCGGACTGCGCGCGGATCTGTCATAGTAACTAATAGTGTATTATAGTATTTATAAGTTACTAAAATTCAATGAGTCATAACTTATATATACGATAATGTCATAATGGCTACTATGGGTGATTCCAAACAACAGAAACGCATCGCCGTCTCGCTTCCAGATGATGCAAGAGAATTCCTGGAGATAGAATCCAAAGAGACAGGCGTTCCACTAAGCAATCTGCTAAGTTATATCGTGGCAAATTATGTCAGAGATGAGAAAAGAAAGAGGTCGCTTTTCTAAAGCGAGCTTATTATGTTATGTGCTAAACAAACGGCTGCTATTGTCATCATATTAGGAATTGCTGTTTTTGCATATTATATTATTCCGAGCATTCGCATGGTGTGGAATGAGAATGCTAAAATCAAAAAAGATCGGATTGCGCACATCCCATTTCATTTTAATGCAGGCGATGAGCGGGGCAATCCGATTGGCACTATGAATATCGATTTGAAGGTTAATTATCCTCATGGAATTTTAACTGTTGATGATATTATAAAAATATCTGGTGTGGTTGATGCGTCCCGCATCCCATTTGAATTAAATGCACTTGCGTTATATTTTTCAAGTTCCCAAGAACACCCAGAAAGGAAAGATAGTAAAGGGATAACTGGACTTGCGATGATAAATTTTCATAAAACCCAAGAAAGAAATGTGATGGTCGCAAACGAAATTGAAATGAAGTGGCCAATAGAAGGTGAATATCATCTGAATTTTCCGCTTCTTAGGCCCGGAGGGCGACCAGAGATTAAAACATTGGATAGCCCCATTATTACCGTTCATCCTAAATCTGCTTGGATAGAAGTTATAAACAATGAAGCAATGGCGAATATTACAATTGTTGCCCTTGTTCTTGGAATCATAGGGGCCATTGATATTGCTTACCGATTATGGACAGCCACCTCCTGAAAATAATATAACCACACATGAAATAAATAATAAAATTATAGCAATATTAATAATATATTTTCCCATTTTTCGCCCAATCAATGTTTTTGCATAAACACTCATCGGAATACCCATTATTAGAAGGCCACACAGTCCAACCAAAAGGCTAAATATGTCATACATCATCAAACCTCTACTACAGTCTTAGGTAATTTCTATATACAAATATGATCAATCCACTGATCATATCTGTCACTTTAGTTGCAAGAAGGGCACTTTAGTTGCAGAATCGACTTTAGATGCAAAGCCTCTGCATGAGAAAACTATAAATAGTCAACCTTCAGAGGTTGACATATGCATTTGTTCATCAACGAAAAACAATTCGAGTTCTGGAAGCTAAGACGCGCCCGGATACCCA
>JAQTXY010000115.1 GCA_028688535.1 Methanothrix sp.
GTGCAGAGCAGGGAGCAGGGCTGCGGAGACCTTTATGCAGACGGTGCGCTCTTCGTCAACATTGGTTCACCTACATCTTCAGTAGATTGGGAGGCTTTGATCAAAACCAGACCAGATTTGATCATAACATACATGAGCAGCCCAAAACAGGCAGACCTGGATCAGAATCTCAAGGATACCAATATCACCGTGATCCGCCTGGATTCCGGAAATATCTCTCAATATACGGATATCATCAACAAAATGGGCTATCTGCTCGATAGAAATGATGAAGCAAAGAGATATAATCAGTTCTTTGAGGAGAAGCTTGGCAAGTATCTGGATATCGTGTCGGCTCTTCCTACTAGTGAGATGCCTAAGGTCTATCTAGAGGCAGACTTTGGCGGCGGCCAGACCTATTATACCTGCGGCTCGGGTCATGCCCATAACGCCCTCCTCGTGGCGGCAGGAGGCAGCAATATCTTCTCGGAATTGCAGGGATTCAAACAGGTTGATCCGGAATCAGTTGCCATGAGAGATCCCGAAATCATTCTGCGATATAAATACCTCAAGGACAGTCCGGGAATAGACAAGGATCTTAGCGACACCTCTGCCCTTGAGGCTTTGGTGGATGAGATGCTCGCCCGGACCGAATTGAACCAAACTGCTGCAGTGAAAAACAGGAAGGTTTACATGATCACCTGGGACTGCACTAAGGGTGGGGGTAGATTCTATCTGGGGATGGGATACTTAGGAAAATGGCTGCAGCCGGAGATATTCCAAGACTATAACCCTCGTGAGGCATACCAGGAATACCTCAACGAATTCCAGGGTGCGAAGGTCGATGTGATCAATAAGGCGGTCTTTGTCTATCCAGAGGAGTGAGTAAATGTCATCTGCGTATTCCAAGGAAAAGCCCAAGGCAGATTTGAGGGCAGAGTATCAGAAGTTCATCGGCAAAAAGACGTTCTTCCTCATCTCTCTTATTTTTAGCATAATTCTATTAGCAGGCTACGCGGCCACGCGAGGTTCGGCTGACATCAGCGTTCTTGATGTTTACACAACCATCATAGCCAAGTTTTTGCCAGGCCACTTTGAGACCACCTGGTTCTCGGACACAATCGTCTGGGGTCTGCGTCTGCACCGCATTCTTCTGGCCATTGTGGGAGGCATCGGTCTTGCTATTGCGGGAGCTGTAATGCAGGGCATCCTCAAGAATCCTCTGGCCAGCCCATTCACATTGGGTATAGCTTCTGCAGCGGGTTTTGGTGCCGCTCTAGCCATTGTCCTGGGAGCAGGATTCATAGGTGGAGAGTATCTCATCATCTGCAATGCCTTCATCTTCACTCTTCTTGCCTCGTTGAGCGTTTATGGTCTGGCAAAGTACAAGGGCATCACACCCGAGACCATGATCCTGGCGGGCATAGCCATCATGTACCTGTTCTCGGCCATGACCTCCTTCCTGCAATACGTAGGCCAGGCAGAGCAAGTACAAGAGGTGGTCTTCTGGATGATGGGCTCACTGGGAAGGTCTTCCTGGGATAAGGTATGGGTGGTTTCCGCCGTCATTGCCGTTTGTTTTCCCTACTTGCTCCTCAAATCGTGGGATATCAATGCCCTGGGAGCAGGCGATGAGACTGCCAAGAGCCTGGGGGTAAACGTGGAGAAGACCCGTGTGATATGCATGGTGCTGGTCTCACTCATCACGGCGAGCGTGATCTGCTTCACGGGAACTATCGGATTCATCGGCCTTGTCGCTCCGCATATCACACGCATGGTGATTGGGGGAGACCACAGGTTCCTGCTCCCTGCTTCTGCATTAGTAGGGGGACTGCTGCTACTGGCCGCTGATACCGTGGCGAGAACTATAATGGCACCCGTGATTCTGCCGGTGGGAATAATGACCTCATTCCTGGGTGTCCCGTTCTTCGTTTATCTATTCATGCGCCGAAAGAAGGAGTTCTGGTAAAAGCCGCCCCTGGTATGCGGCCTCAGGGGGGCCACTTTTTATGAGCAGATATATCATCGAACGTTTTAGAAGCAGAAGGTGCTCATTGCCCGCGCCCTGGCCCAGGGGCGGCGATCCTGCTTATGATTATCCACGATCTCAATCTCGCCGCTCGTTTCTCGGATAATCTATACATAAAAATTTTTAGCTGCCAGCATCGCAGCCAGCAGAACTAATAAACTATTCTCCAATCCAAGCCTTCACTCTAATGCGTCCTCAGGGTAAACGAATATCCTTCCTTCGGGATATTCAAGCCCTATCATTTCGAGATACTCCTTATAGACAGACTCGGGGTCCAGCTTCGCCTCCGGATGAATTACCTTGGCGAGATAAGTGAGTCCCACTATTTGATCTGGACCTGCCATGAAGTCCCAGTTGAATATGTAGACTTTGCCATTCTTCACTGCAGGCACGGAGGATGCAGCTGCCCGGTCCATGATCTCATTGATAGCGCCCTCAAAAATGATACCATCGTTGGAGGGAGGGGAAGCCCAGCCCAAAGCAGTGGCACCAGATGCTGATGTCCGGCGTTTTATTATGATGTCGGGCTTCTGCGAGATGATGTACTCCCAGTCTATCTTAGGGTACCCTTCATTGCGCCCGCTGAAGATATTATAGGCATTGATCGATTTGACCATTTGGCCAGCACCGGATGTAGGCCCCATTCCTGATAGATCTGTGCCCTTTGCATCCCACTCCACATATATCTTGGGCATGGTTGTCTCTTTCACCGCCTCCTTTATGTCGGATTGCTTCTGGTTATACCAGTCCATATACTCCTTCGCTTCAGCTTCCCTGTTCAAGATGACTCCCAGCTTTTCCATATCCGACGTCATGTTTTCTGGGTAAAAGAAGTCTAAGCCGACGAAGGTTATATTCTCGAAAGGAGCAAGTGCCTTTGCATGGGCCTCAATTCCATAGGATTTTCCCGGGTAGCTGTAGCCTATGAAGATAATATCCGGAGCTACTGTATCATTTTCACCTTTGGCAATTGCCCCGATCATCTCATAGTCAAGCTTGTTGAAGGTGCCCACAGATTGTACTTTTTTAAGCATTGGGAAGTAATAGCTTGCCTTATCCTTTACAGTATTCGATACGGCCACGATCTTGTCTCCCTCGCCAAGCATGATTATAGCCTCGGCAACGTCTCCGTTGTTGACTATTATCCTTTGGACGGGATTCGTGATTGTGACCTCCCTGCCAGCATCATCCACAATCTTCTTGGGGTAATCTGAACCTGAGCTATCGGATGCCAGGGCTGTGCTGATTACGACCAGCGAAAGACACAGCGTCAGCACCGACCAGGCCAATAATTTGTTTATTCTCATCTCTTTATACCTCCACCATTTATCAGCATCCGTAGATTGTCGTTCAACCATCGTCATATAATATATTATTCCTGCTTGCAATTTCAGCTATAATTAATAAGCTTATTGGTTATATTATTACAAAACGCATTGGTGTTGAAACTCTAGTGATGAAATCTCTTGGCAAGTGGTGTATCGTGCCCTTAGAACCTTAAACTGCAGTGATTATTAGATTCCATACTTCATACGCTAATCAGATTCATGCTTTATTCTTCTTTAACATTTCAATCGAAAAAGATAATACTAAGAACGTATTATTTTTGCAATTTAGGGAAGAAATATGACACGATTTAAAATACATACAACTAGCTTAAAGCAGACGGGCAGAAATCAGGGATACTTGATCAGAATGGAGCAATCATGAAACTTACCTGTCTTGTGGGAAATTCATATCTGCAGATAATTGCCAAATCCTGCAAGCGCCTCGGATTGGACCTGCGGCTTTTTTCCACCCAGCGACTGAACGATCAACCCGGCTTGATAGATGAAGCAATAAAGGCTATGGAACAATCAGACCTCATTTTTACCCATCGGGGCAGCGAGGCCCTTTGGGATGAGATCGAGCCCAAGATGAGTGAGATCAAGAAGCACACGCCCACAGTATGTCTCGGCTATGATCAATCATACTGGCTAAACTCCAATGCTCCGGCAAAGGTGGTGGTCACTGCCAATGCCTACCTCACCTACGGAGGAGAGGATAACATCAGCAACATGCTCCTCTATCTTTGCCGGGAACTGCTTCATATGGATGTAACTGCCAAGCCACCTACTCCCATGCCCTGGGAAGGTGCCTACCATCCAGATGCACCGCATAACTTTGAAAACCTCGAAGATTATCTGAAGTGGTACGAGCCGGACGACTGCCCGACGGTCGGATTGCTCTTTTCCCGATTTTACTGGGTGAACAGAAATCTGGCTGTGGAGGATGAACTGATCAGGGCACTGGAGAGAGTTGGGTTGAATGTCATCCCCGTGTTTTCATATTCCGTAAAGGACACGGATCTTGGTACCAGGAGCATGGCGGAAGTGGTCTGTGACTACTTCTTCCAAAGAGGCAAGCCTCGAATCGATGCTATGGTAAAGACATCTCCCTTCTTCCTGGGACAGGACAGAAACAACATGGGCGAGTCAAAGGGAAATAAAACAGGCATCGCTCTTCTTAAAACCCTAAACGCACCGGTATTTGAGCCGGTTCTTTCCAACCACATGACTCTGGACGAGTGGGAAAACGGCATTGGTCTGTCCAATGATATTGGCTGGGGCGTAGCCATGCCGGAGTTTGAAGGAATGATCGAGCCCATTATCGTAAGCGCCGGTTCCAAACGGGATGATTATGAGGAGCGCACGCCTATTTTGGAGCGCTGCGAAAAACTTGCCAAAAGAGTTAAGAAATGGATCGAATTGGCCAAAAAGCCGATAAGCGAACGCCGGGTGGCTTTCATCCTGCACAATAATCCCTGTGCATCGGTAGAGGCGGCTGTAGGCGGCGGCGCACATCTTGATACCATCGAAAGTGTGGCCCGCATTATGAATAAAATGGTCGCCGCTGGTTACACTCAGGAGAGCACGCCAGCCACTGGCAAAGATCTCATCACCACCATCATGGACAAAAAAGCCATATCCGAGTTCCGCTGGACGCCCATTGAGGAGATTGTAGCTAAAGGCGGCGTTCTGGCCTATCAGACCAAAGAGGAGTATGAGAAATGGTTCAATAAGCTTACACCTCAGGTAAAGGATCGAGTCTGCGAGGCCTGGGGAAATCCCCCAGGTGAGTTGAAGAACGACATTCCTGCGGCTATGCTCTATCAGGACAAAATTGTAATTACCGGTGTGCAATACGGCAACACCGTAGTTTGCGTGCAGCCCAAGCGCGGCTGTGCCGGAGCGCGCTGCGACGGCCAGGTCTGCAAGATTCTGCACGACCCGGATGTGCCGCCCACCCATCAGTACATGGCCACATACCGCTATCTAGAAGAGATATTTGGAGCGGATGTGCTCGTTCATGTGGGCACGCACGGAAACGTGGAGTTTTTGCCAGGCAAAGGCGTGGGCCTTTCTAAGAACTGCTATCCGGATATTTGCATCGGCACCATTCCTCATCTTTACATCTATAACGCCGACAATCCGCCCGAGGGGACCATCGCTAAACGGCGCAGCTATGCCACGCTGGTGGACCACATGCAAACCGTGATGACCCAGTCCGGGCTATACGATGAACTGCTGGAGGTGGACCGACTGCTGGGCGAGTACGAGACCGCTAAATTCGACCACGCCAGATCCCATGAGCTGAGGCACCTCTTAATCGATGCCATCAAGGCGGCCAACCTCGACAAGGGCATGAAGCTGACTGATGATATGCCGCTAGAAGAGATTGTGACCAAGGCCCACAATGAGCTGAGCCGGGTCAGGAATACGCAGATAGATTCCGGCATGCATATCTTTGGTCAGCTTCCTGAAGGTGAAAAACGAGTTGAGTTCATCAACTCCGTGATGCGGTTCGAGGGAAGCGGAGTGCCGCTTCGCAGTACGGTCGCGTCCATGATGGGTCTTTCCATGGAAGAGCTGCTGGCCGACCAGGGAGCGGTAAACGGACGCTATGCAAAATCACACGGCCAACTGCTGGAGGATATCGATAGCCTGTGCAAGAAATTAATCGAGATGTACCTGCAAGGCGACGGGGCGCAGCCTGATGAGATCCTGGGCGTTTCCACGACAGGCTATGAGAGCCAGCTCGAAGCTATTCGGATGAAGGTCTTCGATCTGCAAACCAGGATGGAAGCCTCCTTGGAGATCGAGTCATTGTTCAACGGTATGGACGGAGGCTACATAGAAGCTGGACCCAGTGGTCTGATTACCCGTGGCCGGGATGATGTCCTGCCCACGGGCAGGAACTTCTACTCTCTGGACCCCTACCGCGTTCCCACCAAGACTGCCTGGAAGGTAGGACAGAAGCTGGGCAGGTCAGTGATCGCCAAGCACCAGAAGGAGGAGGGCCGCTATCCAGAGAACATCGCCTTCTTCTGGATGTGCAATGATATCATGTGGGCCGACGGCGAGGACATGTCGCAGATGCTCTTCCTCCTGGGCACAGAGCCGATATGGCTTTCCAACGGAAGGCTGAAGGGCTTCAAGGTGATCCCGCTGGAAGAGCTGGGCCGGCCCAGGATCGATCTGACCGTTCGCGTCTCAGGCATTACCAGGGACAACTTCCCCAATTGCATCGATACCATCG
>JAQTXY010000116.1 GCA_028688535.1 Methanothrix sp.
CCCTCGAAGGAGATGGTGGTATGAATCCAGTGGCCTACCTTAGTCCTCGCCTCCAAAATCTTCCACTGCTCGGAAGCGGCACGAATATGAATTTCGAGATGCTTGCCGGGCTTGATCCTGACTTGGTTATCATTCGTGCCTGCGGCTGTAATGTCGCTTCGATGGAAGATGAGAGCACGCAAAAGACGATAAGGACCATTGAAGGCCTGGGAATTCCAGTCGTTGTGCTCAAGAGTCCCACATGCTTTGATGGGCCGAATCTCTCAACGATATCTGATGAAATAAGGATTCTGGGGAGAGTCTTCGCAAAAGAGGAAAGGGCAGAAAAGCTGGCCGATTACCTAGAATCCCAGACAGAGGTTATCTTTGAGAGAACGAAGGATATCCCTGAATCAGAGAAGCAGTCCGTTCTGATATTTGGAGCGTCTCCAAACTCCAGGAAGGCAGGAGGAGCTGGCATGGTGAGGGGAACAGATACAATTGAGTCGTACTTCATCGAGGAGATCGTCCATGCGAAGAACGCCTTCCGGGAAACAGGCAGACCAACGATCTCTGCTGAACAGCTACTCTCTCTCAATCCAGATGCAATAGTGCTCGATACCGCCAATGGCTATCATCCGCCAGAGGAGCTCTACTCAGCTCCCTACTATCAGAATGTCGGCGAGCTCTCGGCTGTTAAGAACCAACGAGTTTATGCTCTACCTTGGACGTGTTGCAGTACTAAACGCATTGAATATCCTATTGATGTAATGGTTATTGCCAAGGCCGCATATCCAGATCGTTTTGCCGATATAGATCTTGGAGATTGGCTCATTGAATTTTTCAAGAATGTATATGATGTGGATGACGATACTGCTAGAGCGCTAATATCGACGCAGTGGATGGACTGGTGTGTGAAAGAATGAACTTCGCTTCAAATGATATTGACTGGAATTCTGTCTGGATGGACCTCCATGAGAAGAATGCTGAATGCCGAGGACGAGGGGACTGCGCCTCGATCTGGGCCTCACGAGATCGTGCCCGAGCGTTTTTGGCGCAGGCACGGGAGAGACCGGATCGCATTCTTCATGACATTGTTGGTCTTCCCCTCAAGGCTGACTCTAATGTGCTGGACATCGGCGCTGGTCCCGGCACCCTTGCCGTCCCCCTAGCCGCCCGCGTCGCCTCAGTGACCGCGGTTGAGCCGGCAGCAGGCATGGCGGAGGTGATGAGCGAGCATGCCCGCGAAAAAGGAATAACGAACCTTTCCATTGTTCGCAAACGCTGGGAGGATGTCAATTCCAAGAGCGATCTCAAAGGCCCCTATGATATTGTAATCGCCCGACATTCGCTGGGAATGCCCAATATCAGAGATGCGATAAAAATGATGTGTGAGGCATCGTCAGAATGGATTTATCTCTTCTGGTTTGCAGGGAGCACTGGATGGGAGAAGGCAATGATCGATCTATGGCCCAAACTGCATGGCAGAGAATACCGGTCAGGTCCAAAGGCTGACGTGCTCTACAACGTCCTCTACTCGATGGGGATCTATCCGAATATGGAGACTGTGCAGATGGATTATGCACGCAAGTTCCATGATATCGACGCTGCTGTAAATGAGTTTCGAGAACAGTACCTGATATCATCCTCTGCCCAGGAGGAGATCCTGCGAGGGCATCTCCGAGAGACTCTCTCAAAGGCCGGTGATGGCCTGCAGAATTCTATGATGACAAATCAGGTAAGGTTCTGGTGGAATGTTAATCAGCATGACCAAAGTCTTCAAGGATATTAATTTCATGTGATTGACATGCTGGAAAACATTAAGCAAAACTTCGAGCAGGTTCTGGAATCGGATAAGGACTCCCGCGATCTGCGCAGCCTCTCCATATCTCTGGACACTTTCTATGCCCTTTCATCCGCCCTTGAGGTGGGCATATTTCAGGGTTTGATGCAGCCCAAGAGCTCCTTGGAGCTGGCTGAGACCCTGGGCCTTCATGCAGGAATCACTGAGAAGCTCTGCAAGGCCCTAACATCCAGGGGGTATCTGTCCAGAGAGGGCGGCAATTATGCCCTCTCCGATCTGGCCATGACCTTTCTCACAGAATCATCTCCTTTCTACCAAGGCAGTCTCATAAAATTAATGCAGAGAACGCGCGCACAGCGGTGGAGCAACCTGGCCAGAGCACTCAAAGAAGGCCCGATCGTCGCTTCGTCAGGACATCAGGTCTTCGATGAGTTCTTTGCCCTGGCGATGGCCGAGGGTGCAATTGGCGGATCGCTGCAAAGGACGATAAAATCATTGAAGAAAATGCCCGAGTTTTATAAGGCTAGGAAATGTCTAGACCTAGGTGGCAGTCACGGGCTCTACTCACTGGCATTTGCCAGGCTAAATCCGGAACTTGAGGTGGTAATCTTCGATCTTCCCAAAGTAATAGAGGGCGCTGCCAAAAAAGTGGTGTCTGACTCGGAGAATATAGTCACAATGGTAGGAGATTTCAATAGAGATAATCTAGGTAAGGATTACGATTTTGTATTTGCCTCAGATGTGCTCTATCGGAATGAAGAATCCCTCCGTCCATTACTGGCAAGGATTCGGGAAAGCCTGAAACATGACGGGCTGCTGATAAGCAAGCACTTTCATATCGACGACCTCATGAGCGACTCCTCGGCTGTTCTCTTTGATCTGATGTTCTCCCTATCGGGAACAGGTGGTGTCGTCTATTCGTCTGCTGATTTCTGTCGCCTCCTGGGGTCGGCAGGATTCACAATCGTTCAGGTGGATGATATCAGCAGCCCCTCAAGTCCCAGCAAGATAATAATGGCCAAAAAGGTAGGGGATTAAAGCTTTACAGGGTTTGCAGGAAGCTCGGAAACCGTCTCAAGAGCCATTTTTTTAGGAGATAAGAAATTTAACGGCAGAGACTTGGCAGTTATGCAGTCTCTGCCGATTCTGCTATCCGGGAGCTATGCTCCTATCACCTTCGCCATCTTCTCCTTCCAGGCCGCCACCTCATCAGCGCTGATCACGTCGATCGCTCCCCCCTGGAACTCGCCCTCGACATCTCCCATCCTCTCTTCCATCCAGCCCTCGATCTCAAGATATGTGGACTTCAGAGCATCCAGAACCTCGGGATCAGCCTTCCACATCCCCCTCTGCTCGGCCTCGATCAGCCTTCTGGCCATCTCCTCCATGGCCCAGGGGTTATTCTCCTCGAAGAACTTGCGGTTCTCCTCATCCATGATGAAGGTCTTGGTGATATCATCGAAGATCCAGTCGTCAACCTCCTGGGTCGTCGCCTCCCAACCGTAGACCCGGCCAACGCGCTTGGAGATGTCGCCTGCTCCCTTGTAGCCATGCTGCTTCATGCCCTCGATCCATTTCGGATTGAGCAGCTTTGTCCTGACGACACGCCTGACCTCGTCAGCCAGATCCCGCACCTCGACGTGTTCTGGCTCGCGGGTGTCTCCGTAATAGGCCTTGACATCTTTTCCGGACAGGTGCCTGGCAGCGGCAGTCATGCCGCCGTGCGTGCCGAAGTAGCAGCAGCATCCGAAGAGATCGTACTCGTCGCTCACCACCTTGTTGTATGTCACATCAACGCTCTTGAGGGTGTTGACGAAATGCTGGTGCGACTCCTTCCCGGACACACCTTTTCCGTAGGCATAGCCGTTCCAGTAGATGAAGATGTCAGAGAGGTCCTTCTCGTCCTTCCAGGCGCTGGCGTAGACGGCCAAATTTGTACCGGACTGATATGTGCCCGGCTTACTGGCGAAGATGCGCAGCGTTGCCTCTCTCCAGTCCTTTGCTGTGCCGTTTTCCAAATTAGCCAGAGTGTGTTTGCGGACAAAATTCATCTCCAGAGGCTCGTCTAGCGCCGCAACCGCCTGCACTGCTTCATCGATTGTGTCGATGCAGTTGGGGAAATTGTCTCTGGTGATGCCCGAGACTCTGATGGTCAGATCGATCCTGGGCCTGCCAAGCTCCTCCAGCGGAACAACCTTGAAGCCCTTGAGCCTTCCGTTGGGCAGCCAAACTGGTTTTGTGCCCAGGAGGAAGAGCATCTGGGACATGTCCTCGCCGTCGGCCCACATAATGTCACTGCACATCCAGAAGAAAGCGATGTTCTCTGGATAGCGGCCCTCCTCTTTCTGGTGCTTGGCAATCACGGACCTGCCCAGCTTTTGGCCTACTTTCCAGGAGGTCTTTGTGGGAACACGGTAGGGGTCTAATGAGTAGAAGTTTCTTCCCGTGGGCAGTACATCGTCTCTGCCGCGGGTGATCAGGCCGCTGGGTCCGGCCTCAACATAGCCTCCATCCATGCCGTTGAAGAGTGCCTCAATCTCCTTCGAGTCCTCCATCCGGCTTTGCAGATAGATCACCTTCTCCCGAATAGCCTCGAGCTGGCTCTCATAGCCTGCCGTGGAAAATCCCAGGACCTCGTCAGGCCGCACTCCGTCGCCCTGCAGGTACATCTCGATCAACTTCTTACCCAGGCCATCGATTCTCTCCAGCAGCTCTCCGTGCGATTTTCCGTAGCGCTCGCTTACCGCTCCCTGGTCGGCCAGAAGCTCTTCCATAGAAAGGCCCATTATGGACGCAACCGTGCTTCTAAGCGGCACGCCGCTTCCTTCGAAGCGCATTACTGAGTTGATGAACTCGACACGTTTCTCACCCTCCGGAAGCTGTCCAAAGATGTGCATGCCTGAATCGATCTGCGTGTTTCTGACCCGGCTGAGCTGATTGTGCGCTCGGGTCACGATCTCCTCGACTGGCATGTCATCGGCGAGCTTCATGCCCTTGTCGAGGTTTGCCGCCTTGATGGCATCGATTAAGAGGTGCCTCAGCTCATGAGATCTGGCATGATCGAACTTGGCAGTCTCATATTCTCCCAGCAGCCGGTCCACCTCCAGCAGCTCATCGTAAAGCCCTGATTGGGTCATCACGGTTTGCATGTGGTCCACGAGCGTCGCATAGCTGCGCCGCTTGGCTATTGTCCCCTCGGGCGGATTGTCGGCGTTGTAGATGTACAGATGAGGGATGGTGCCGATGCATATGTCCGGATAGCAGTTCCTTGACAGGCCCACTCCTTTGCCTGGCAAAAACTCAACGTTTCCGTGCGTGCCCACATGAATGAGCACGTCTGCACCGAAGATCTCCTCAAGATAGCGATATGTGGCCATGTACTGGTGGGTGGGCGGGACATCCGGGTCGTGCAGGATCTTGCAGACCTGGCCGTCGCAGCGTGCTCCTGCACAGCCGCGTTTGGGCTGCACACAGACGACAGTATTTCCGTACTGAACCCCGGTGATCACAATCTTACCCTGGTAGAGCATGGCCGCAGGAATGTCGTTCTTGAGTTCTCCGGGAGGATTGCCCCAGGCTTCGCAGACTCGGTCCTTCACCTTAGAAGTTAGAGTGTTAAACCATTGCTCGTACTCCTCCTTCGTCTGATAGGCAAGAACGCCGCCCTTAGCCACGATCTCTTCGATAGGGGTCCAGCGGAACTCGGAGATGGCTTTTCGGTCCATAATGGTCTCGATCAGCTCTTTGCCTGTTTTTGGAACATTTTCAAGAGAGTAACCGACATCGGCCATACTGTTCATGATGTGGGCAACGCTCTCGATTGTATCAAGGTGTGCACCGCCACCCACTGCGGCTTCTACTGAGGCGCAGGGATTGTTATGGAAAATGAAGGCCACCCGTCGTTCGGCTACGGGTTTCCTGGCCAATTCGATCCATTTCTTCACTCTTTCTGCAAACCTCTTGCAGCGCTCCGGGATCGGTGTGCGTTCCTCATATTCTCCCTGCTTCGATCCGGCACCAATGATGATCGGCTCGATCAGGCCTTCAAACTCGGGCATAGCTACATTCCAGCTGATATCATTGGATATGCCATTGCTGTTCTCCCACTCCTCAATAGTCATGTGATAAGAGAGGATGGGTTCAAAGACAGGGATATTCAGGGCCTTGAATAGGTCGATGCCGGTCTTATTGCTCTTTGCATTGCCAATGTTCTCTCTACTCTGTCCCAAGGAGAACGGGGTCGTCTTTATCAGGGCATCGATACGGCTGCAGCCATCGACCAGGAAGTAATCAGCGACTACTTCTGCCATGCTTCTGGTTCCCAACTCGACATCCTTAAATGGATGCGAAAATGCCGGGATTACATTCATGCCCATGCTTTCAAGGACTCTTATCAGCTCATCCTCTACATCCAGCGTCTCATTTACCCAATAGAATCGAGGGAATAAGATTGCGACTGTTGGGCCGTCGTCGGGCTGGTACCATTTCAAATACTCGTGAATATTTTGGAAATGGGATGGCGCATCAGGATGATACAACCCCTCCCAGGGCATCTGTTGCGGTGGGTCATAATCTGTATCCGTATTGAGCAGCTCTTTACACAGATACAAGAACATGTTACGCACATTATTCTCTCCTCCATACGTAAGATACGTATTCGCAGTAACAACGACATTCATTGGTGCTGAAGAGAGCATCCAATAAGACGAATCATAGCCAAGACAAACTACGGGAACTCTTTTTCTCAACTCTTTGAGCTTGGGCTCAAACTCAATCCAGAATGAC
>JAQTXY010000117.1 GCA_028688535.1 Methanothrix sp.
AGATGGTGCCGGCCTGGATCATTTTATTAAAGCTGCCTCGATGGACCGAAAACTATTTATTCGTCGATTGTCGTATAGTATATTGGCAAAGGTCGATGGCCTATTTTCTCCCTCCTACACCCAATTGACTTTTGCCTCCCTCCTTCTTATTGACCTCAATGATTACTAAAGAAAAGCTATATAGCCTGACTGCACCTTCGCACTCTCCGGAATGCCAGCCATAAGGAGGAGGAAGGCAAAATAGTAGGAGCGAGGGGCTTGATGACTGGCCAGGCCCAATGCTCCTTTTCATCTACGGCTTGCTACCACATACCATGAAGCCTGTGTAGGAGCAGAAGAACCTGCCTTGGAGGTTGTCCTCCCTAAGTTCCTTCAGCCAGGCAGCAACTTCACAGCTTGATACCAGACCCAAATTCATGGCCTTATCTGCGTTTTTGAAGAGATCGAAGACCTTTTCGGCCAGGTCGAGATCGGTGATCACCAGTGTGCTTGGGTAGACTAAAATCCTATCCAGCCCTATGGCCAAAAAGTGCCCGTACAGGTAACGCCCGATCCAGCCGCTCTTGAATGTGTCACACCAGAAGTTCGTTATCTTGCGAGTAACCTGTCGGTCCCTGGAACTTATGGTGAAGGTGCCCCAGTCCGGCTCATAAGCAACGATACGCCCGCCGCTCTTCGTGACTCTGGCCATCTCTGCCAGGACCTTCTTCGGATCAGGTATATGTTGAAGGGTTCTGTCCACTCTGGCGCAGTCGAATGATTCATCAGCCAGGTCCAAATGACCGGCATCTCCCTGCACAAAATCTATGGAAAGGCCAAAGCTCTTCGCACAGGACCTGGCTGACTCCAGCATAGTCTGGCTGCTGTCCACCGCCACTACCAGTCCGGTGCTTCCCACAATCCTCGCCAGGGCAATGGCATCAAAGCCCAGGCCACAGCCTACCTCCAAGACCCTGCAACCCTTTCGGGCATTCATCAGATCGAAGCTCTTTTTCTTGTAATCCTGGAAATAGGGCAAGGAGTTCAAGGTAGTCAGGCAGGACGTAAAGATCGAGGAATCTCTGGAATGATCGATATCTGTGAATCCACTTGATAGATAATCCATACTATCACGACATCAGATGGGGGCGGCCCGCTTACTTAAGCTTTTTTTTGGTTTCATGGAGAAGAGTTAATCATTAATGATTCTAATCAGGTCAGGGAAGATGAGAAATATGGTTGAAAGCACAAAGAACGGTTGTATTTTCTGCGATATTATCAATGGCATTGCACCCGGCAGCAAGATTTATGAGGACGAACTCTCTTTAGCCATACTCGATATCAATCCCTTCTCAAAAGGACATTGCCTGGTAATTCCCAAGAGGCATGTGCCCTGGTGGCATGAGCTGACTGCTGAGGAGAATGCCAGCCTCTTTAGAGTGGCACAGATCGTGGCTGAGAAGATGATGGCCGCCTTAAAGCCGGACTTTGTTTGCATGTATGCCCGGGGCAGAAGAATACCCCACACCCACATATTCCTGGTTCCCACTTACCAGGGGGATGTGCTGGACAGATTCTTCAATGCACTGGAACTCTTCCAGGAATCGCCTCCTATGCTTGCGGCTCTGCGAGACGAGAAATCCATGGAAGATGTGGCGAAGCGTCTCAGAGATGCATAAAATAATTAAATAAATATTAATGAGAAAAATTGGTTGAAAAGAAGGAGCATGGCTCCAACCTGCAATTGAGGTGATTATTTCTATTTCTTGGGGGTGCTCCCCGATTTAAGCACGCACAATGGTCCTCTGAGGTAGACATACCAGTAGAGCGCAGCCACGAAGAGCGCAGCTCCCACGATGTTTCCTAGGGTCACGGGAATGAGGTTGGTGATGAAGAAGTTGTGCCAACCATTGCTGCCCACCAGATTTGCCGTAGCCACATTGGCCGTGGCCAGCTTGGCGGCGATCGCTGGATTGTTGGCGGCAAAGATGCCCAGGGGAATGAAGAACATATTGGCCACGCTGTGCTCGAAGCCAATGGCGACGAATGCCATGATAGGGAACCAGCAGGCAAAGATCTTGCTGATTATATCTTCCGAACTGATGGCCAGCCAGACGGCCAGGCAGACCAGCCAGTTGCAGCCTATGCCCCGCAGAAAGGCAGTGGTAAAGTCCAGGCCGCATTTGCCATTGGCCACGGTTGCTGCCCAACCCGCCCAGGGCATGTTATCGAAAAATCCGCACATGTAAGCCAGGAAAAAGGCGACAAATATCGATCCCAGAAAATTGCCAACGTAAACAAGCGACCAATTTTTCATCAGGCCCTTGACGGTGGCCTCGCCGTTGAGAATGCTGATGGGTGCAAACATGCAGTTTCCTGTGAACAGCTCCGAACCTGCGATTACAACCAGCATCAGACCAACAGGAAACACCGCACCGGCTGCGAACTTGACAATTCCTCCAGGCAGAGCGATCTTCCAAATTCCGCCGTCCGGATCGGTGATGGTGCCATTGGAGAGGCCTCCAGCCACAATCTCGCTCAACAGGGCTCCGAAGGCGATGTAGGCTCCGGCTAGAAAGCCCAGCACCAGTAGCTTTTGCCAGGTTATGTTGCATTTCGTGCATCCGGCAGCAATGGCTGCCTTGGCGATATCAGCAGGAACTTTGAATGCCATATTCTCCCTCGTAGGATGGCCACTGCTTGCCTACATATCGTGTAAAAAGCTTGCGGTTGCAATTGGCGTTTTATTGATGAATCAATCCAAGAAAAATCGGAAGAGTTAAAATGTTAATTAAAAATAGTGAAGAGATCGACGAAACTCGGATAGTATTGGCCCAATATAAATCAGTCTTCCCCTAAACCACAAACAGCATGGCCTTCGTGACCCTCGTGTTGGCCGACAAGATTTCTCTTGGCCGGATTGAAGCTCTTCTTGGGCTTGCTGTCCATTAATTTATGCCAGTTATCTCTCTCCCAGATGTTGAAGGATCTATCTTCTTCAGGGATGAGCTGGCGTAGACGCAAGACCAGTCCATCCCAGTTGACGCCGTGGCCCGCAAAATCCGGTCCGTCAACGCAGGCGAATTTGGTCTTTCCGTCTACCTCCACCCGGCAAGCCCCGCACATACCCGTGCCGTCCACCATGAGGGGTGTGAGGCTGACCACGGTCTCCACGCCTGCTGCACGTGAGGCATCCGAGGAGACCTTCATCATGAAAGGACAGCCGTGCGCAAATATCCTGTCTATTTTATTTCCTGATGCCAGCTCCTGTTCGATGAAGTCATTAGCCCAGGCGGTCTTACCGCAACCCGTTACGACATGGACCTCATCGCTGTGCTCCTTGAGCCTATCCACCCAGAAGATGAAGTCAGGGCCGCGGCCTTCCACTACGGTAATCACGTAGTTTCCTTTCTCCTTGAGAGCCTTTATGAGCGGCAGAGTGGGCCCAGCGCCAAAGCAACCGCACGCGCAGATGACTCTCCCGAAGTTCTCGATCTTTGTGGGCGCGCCCAGGGGGCCGGCGATGTTAGATACGCATTCGCCTTCCCTCATGGTGGAGAGCTTGGCGGTGCTGGTCCCCAGAACGTAAAAGACAATGTCCACAGTGCCCTCTTTTTCATCCCAGCCAGCCAGGCCCATGGGTATTCTCTCTCCTTTCTCGTCTGCCCTTATGATGGCAAACTGACCCGGCTTCGCAGTGAGGGCAATCTTGGGAGCTTTGAATTTCATGTAAATGATATTGGGTGCTACTGTCTCCTTGGTTACTATCTCGTACATCTCTAGCCTCCTCTAATTTTATTCAGCTTCACAGCACAGACCTTGAATTCCGGTATCTTGGCCACCGGGTCCAGGGCAGGATTGGTAAGGATGTTAGTAGGCGTCTCTGAGAAATGGAAGGTCATGAAGACCACGCCGGACGGTGACTTTTCCGTGGTTTTTGTCCTGGCTTTTACTCTTCCCCGGCGAGAGGATACCTCAATTTGTTCGCCGTCTTCTATTCCCAGAGTAAGGGCGTCCTTTGGATTCATCTCCACCAGCTCCTCACCCCGGAGAAGGTTGAGGTCTCTCACTTTCCTCGTCATGGTTCCAGTGTGATATTGACAGAGAACTCTGCCTGTGGTGAGGATAAAGGGATACTCCTCATCTGGCAGCTCCATGGAAGGCCGGTAATCGATCACATTGAACTTGCCAAGGCCCCTGGTGAACTGGCCTTTATGCAGGTAACCGGTTCCCGGATGTTCCTGGTTGGGGCAGGGCCACTGCAGCCCATCGCCCTCCAGCCGCTCATAGCTTATGCCCCCGTAACTGGGAGCAAGCTTGGCAGCCTCGGACATGATATCCGAGGGATGATCAAAGCAAAACTGGCTTTTCCAGCCCATGCGGGTTGCCAGAGCGTCCAGGATCATCCAGTCGGACATAGACTCGCCCGCGGGCTCTAGCGCCTTTCTGATCCTCTGCACCCGGCGCTCCGTGTTGGTGAAGGTTCCATCCTTTTCCAGGCTGGTGGCCGCCGGCAGGACCACATCTGCCAATGCCGCCGTTTCCGACAAAAAGATATCCTGCACCACCAGAAACTCCAGGGCATTCAAGGCCTCTACCACATGGCTGCAGTCCGGATCGCTTACAACCGGATTTTCGCCCATGATATACATGGCCGAAATCTTGCCCTCTAAGGCGGCATTCATCAACTCGACGACCGTGAGTCCGGGCTTATCCGGCAGAGCTGCCCCCCAGGTCAGCTCGAACTTCTTTCTAAGATCAGGATTGATCACCGCTTGATACCCCGGCAGGAGATTGGGCAGCGCTCCCATGTCGCAGGAGCCTTGCACATTGTTCTGCCCGCGCAGGGGATTGATGCCGGAAGATGGGCGACCAACGTTGCCAGTCATCATAGCCAGATTAGCCAGGGCGAAGATGTTGTCCACGCCATGAGAGTGCTGGGTGATGCCCATGGAATAGATTATGGAAGAAGGATTACCGCAGGCATAAAGCCGGGCCGCATCTCTGATCAACTCGGATTTGACACCGGTAATGCGCTCCGCGTCGGATGCGGACAGCTTCAAGAGGGAGGCTTGAAAATCTGGGAATCCCTCCGTTCTCTTGGATATGAAGTCATCATCCATCAGCTTCTCTTCCAGAATGATACGACACATCTCCAGGACAAGCGGCACATCTGTTCCCGGAGTTTGGCGCAGCCAGATATCGGCGATCTTGCACAGATCGATCCAGCGAGGATTGGCAACGATGATCTTGGCACCTCTTCTCTTCGCCTCTTTGATCTTGAGGGCGATGACGGGATGCTGCTCGCTGGTGTTTGAGCCGATGATGAAGATGCATCCGGCATCCGGAAGCTCGGAAATGGAGTTGGTCATAGCTCCGCTGCCAAAAGCGAGAGCGAGGGCGGAGACTGTGGAGGCATGGCAGAGTCGGGCACAGTGATCCACGTTGTTGGTCTGCATAATCAGCCGGGTGAACTTCTGGGCCAGATAGTTCTCCTCATTGCTGCACTTGGCTGAAGAGAGGAACGCAAAGCGATCGCCCTTATAACAATTCAATTTTCCCGCTACAAGATCCAGGGCCTCATCCCAGGTTGCCGGCACCAGTGTGCCGTTCTTCCTGATGAGTGGCACCGTGAGTCGCTCCGGGCTCTCTACGTAGCCCAGGCCAAAGCGTCCTTTAACACAGAGCTGGCCGTTGTTGGGCAGACAGTCTCGCTTGCCTCTTACCCTCACTATGCGTCCGTCCAGGACGCCTACCTCTATCCGGCAGCCCACTCCGCAGTAGGGGCAGACGGTTTCGGTGGTCGTCTCCGGCCTCTGCCATTTCTCAAAGCGGGCATATAGAGCAGCCGTGGGGCAGATATCAACACATGTGCCGCAAAACTTGCAGTCCGCATCCTGCAATGATTCTGGGCCTATCCAATGCATGCGATGAAAGTCGGGATTGGTGTCGAGCACCCCCTCGCCGCGTACCTCCTGGCAAGCGCGCACGCAGCGGCCGCACAGGATGCAGAGACTGTAATTGCGGTCAAAGAAAGGTTCTCTCAAGACGGGCATATTTTTAAAAGAGGTTTGATATCTTATGTTTTCCAGTCCCACGAACTGCACAGCCTGTTGCAGCTCACACTCCCCGTTCTTGAGGCAGTACTTGCAGCCCACGGTGACAGGAAACTTGCGCAGGCATTCGCGCAGGTCGCTGCATTCATTTTTCCTGTCGCAAAACAGGCAACTGGTAGGATGATTGGTAAGTGCCAGGAGCATCTCCAGGGTATTTCGCCTCATCTCCTGAATCTCCTCTGTCTTGGTTTGCACCACCATTCCCTTTTCTGCCGGTGTATTGCAGGCGGTAGGATAGTAATCTAGTCCTTTTACGGATACAATGCAAAGCTTGCAAGAACCGATGGGCTTGAGGTCTGGGTGGTCGCAAAGTGATGGTACATAAGATCCCGCTTTTCGGGCAGCTTCGAGAATGGTGGCTCCCTCTGGGACAACTACCTCTCGATCATCGATGGTCAGCTTAATTTCCAACATGTTCCCAACCGCGCCGGGAAATGTAGAGGATTAATTGTATTAGAACATTACTCTGA
>JAQTXY010000118.1 GCA_028688535.1 Methanothrix sp.
GTCGACAATTTGTGATCGGCACAGTTGGCACTTATGGAAACATTATATTGGCTAAGTATACTATTATGATGCTTCTTTTAGACTAATCTGTTAATTTTGCGATATTAAATCCCGGACTAATTTACTATTATGTTTCTACTACAATGCTAATTCTTCGATTCGAATATAAATAGATTTTTATGAATAATTCATAACTTTTATGAAATCAGCTTAAGGAGAGCAAATCGATTTTTGTGAAAAATTCCTAACTATTATGAAATCAGCTTAAGGAAAAGCTTTTCTGGCGGGCTTACCCAAAGGCAATGTAATTGATCTCCAGCAAAGGTCGTAAATAGAAATATCGAAAAAAGCTGGCGAAAGAAGGATAACAACGATGACAATTGTCATAGTAGATTATGGTATGGGAAACCTTTTCAGCATCTACAACGCCCTGGATTATGTGGGAGGAAATCCTAAAATCGTTCGCGATCCTGATGGCCTGGACGATGCAGACGGCATAGTAGTTCCTGGAGTGGGGGCCTTTGGAAGCTGCATGAGTCAGCTCTCACGATTCGAGAGTTCGCTTTTGCACAGCTTTCGGGAAGGCGTGCCGATGCTTGGCATTTGCGTGGGCATGCAAGTGCTCTTCGAGGAGAGCGAAGAGAGTCCCGGTGCTAAGGGCCTGGGCTGGATAGGCGGCAAGGTAGTGCACCTGCCGGATGGCGTGATGATTCCCCAGATGGGCTGGAACGACCTCTCCATCAAACGCCCTGTGGAGATGCTGGATGGAATCTCAGATGGAGATATGTTCTATTTTGTGCATTCCTACTACGGCCAGCCGAAAGACAGGTCTGTGATTGCCGCCACTACAGAGTATGGTGTAGAAGTGACGGCAGCGGTGAGCAAAGATAACCTCTTTGCCACCCAGTTTCACCCTGAGAAGTCGGGTGCCAAGGGCCTGAGAATTCTGCAGAACTTTGTGAGGTCGATACGATGCTAGCGAGAAGGATTATTCCCTGTTTGGACTGCGATCTGGGTGTGCCTGGCGGTCGAGTCGTCAAGGGCATCGAGTTTAAACAGATAAGATATGCCGGCATCCCCTGGGAGCTGGCCGGCCAGTATTATCAGGACGGTGCCGATGAGATAGTCTTTTTAGACATCACAGCATCTCACGAGCGACGGGAGACCATGACCAGTGTCATCAAAGAGACCTCGCGTTCGGTCTTTGTGCCTCTCGCCGTAGGCGGGGGCATAAGCAGTGTGGAGCAGGCAAGAGAGGTATTCAATGCAGGAGCTGACAAGATCACGGTGAACACCTCAGCACTAAAACGTCCTGAGCTGATCAGCGAGATATCCGATCGATATGGAAATCAGGCTGTCGTACTGGCCATAGATGCCAAGCGGCGCTACACAGAGGAAGAAGGCCGGATTATTGTGCAAACCGAGCAAGGCCCCTGCTGGTTCGAATGTTCCTTCTATGGAGGCAGGCAGTTTACAGGCATCGACGCCATCGCCTGGGCAAACAAGGCAGTATCTCTGGGAGCAGGGGAGATTCTTCTCACCAGCATGGATCGGGACGGGACCTATGATGGCTTCGACATTCCCCTTACAGACGCCGTGGCCAAAAAGGTTAAAGTGCCCGTTATCGCCTCAGGAGGCTGCGCCAGTCCGGATCACATGCTAGAGGTCTTCCAGAAAACTGAGGCTTCCGCAGCGCTGGCGGCGAGCATATTTCACTTCGGGGAGTGGAATGTCGGCAATGTCAAGGCATATCTCAAAGAGAGGGGCGTAAACGTTCGCATCTGATTAGAAATGGGGTACATAGAGCTTAGCAAGGCACCCTGCAATCAGACCCTGGAGATCATGATAGTAAATGATGCCAGTTGGGAGAAGAGGTTTGAGTCCATGGGCATTCGAAAAGGAAGGCATATCCGTAAAATTGCCTCACAGCCCTTTGGGGGGCCGATTGTAATTGAAGTAAAAGGCTCGAAGATGTCGCTGGGCCGCAATATTGCTGCAAAAATCGAGGTGGAGGTACTAGCCAGTCCCTCCCATTGATAATGTACTCTACTTCCCTCCCTATTTTGGTTAAGTTGCTATGAGTTGCTTGAGCCTCTGGATGCTCTCCATAGCCTGGGCAGACTCATGCAGCTTCTCATCCTCAAAATGCTTGATGATCGAATCAATGCCTGCTCTCAGCGAGTAGACTTTCATTGGTCTGCCTTTACCTTCGCGCTTGATTTCTTTCTCTTCTATCCAGTTGTTGTCACGCAGGGTTCGCATGGCAATGCTTACTTCCGGCTGGCGAAGATCCGATCCCATCTCGATTTCGCGAGAGGAAGCTTCATCCACATTAGCCAGAAAGGTTATGAGCGTTGCAACGTTGCGCGGAACGCTCAGGGATCGAAGCGTTTCGACAAATTCCATGTCCTTATCATCCAGGATCTTTACGGTGGACTCTTTCATAATCGTCACCATATTTTTCTTGTCACAAATACTTAATGATATAAATAATTTGTTTTGAAAGGGAATATCTTTAATTTTACTTAATTAGACTAATACTTTAGATAATAACTTTAAAAGCAATCAGCATTTACAAATAGGTGACAATCCACTCCAGAATGCCTTGGGACGAGAATTTATATTTGTGTCAATTTCCAAATGCCCATTAATGGAGTTGCACGGAAGGGGTGATTATTCTCAGCCTTGATCTGCCCAAAATCAGAATTTGATTAAATAATTAATTTAGGACGAGTTAACATAAATTTTATCATAATATTATTTATAATGATATTCATTGCAAGGCAGGAATAGCAAGCAATATCACCTCAGAAGATGCAATGTCCTCAGAATCGAGCAATATATATTTCCTGGCTGGCTAATGTATCATCATGATATCCCTAATGGTTCGCGAGAAGGAGCTTAATGAGCTGGCCCGAACCGAGGTAGGAAACCTCCCCGGAATTCTATTTGCAGGTACGAGTCCACTTTTGCGCCCCTTTATGAAGAAGCTGGAAGCACTGCTGCCAGCGGAAAACAGGGGACTTGGGGACAGCTATATTCTCAATGCGCTTCATTCTCATATCGACCAGGTACATGCCGACGAGTTGCAGATCGCTGTGAAGAGCGGTGATTTGCAAGTAGTAATCCGTCGCGAAGAGCTGGGCGAATTGATTGGTGAGAGATATCCTACCACCGGTCACCATCGCCTCAATCTGCCCGGCCTTTTATTCCTGCAGAGCAGTCCGTCTCTGCAGATTGCGAGTGCCATTCTGCTGCGCCGGGAACATAAGCTGCAAATCCCGGACGGATGCCGAACCACGCGCTACATCTTTCACATGGGCGTGACGGCCATCGATGCGGATAAAGAGAAGATTAGCGTCCACTTCGACCCGGAAAGGCTGCCCAAGAGAGCTGATGGCTCGAGTGTTCTTGCGTAGCAAAGATAGAAAAAAGAAGAAGGAGAGAATATCGTCTACTATTTCTCTCCTAAAAAGCTAAATTATCAGACTTTTCAGCCCCCAGAGCAGCCTCGGGTTAAGCCGGAAGAGAACGCGCAACATGTCTGGCAGGTCCATCTTGGTTATGTCCTCTTTAGCCAGAGATCCTATGAGCTGGTTCATGTCGTTATCAGTAAGCTTGACGAAGAACTCTTTGAACTGGAAGCTCTTGGCAATAACCTTGCCAAACCCGTTTCTCCAGCGATCTTCATACTCCTGCAGCCCGGATCGGCGGACATTGCCTGCAGATATCGCCTTTGCCGCTACCTCTCCTGCCATGATTCCCGCCTGCATGGCATTGAGAATGCCTCCTCCTGTGAGCGGATCGGTCTGATGAGCGGCATCCCCCACCAGCATCACGCCATCGGTGATTGCACAGTCAATGGGCCCGGAACAGGGGTCTCCTCCCACTACCATCTCCACAACCTTGCCATTAGGAAATCGAGTTTTCATTAGCTGACGCAGCAGCCGCACTGCTTCACCTGGCTTTGAGCGTGAGCCCTGAATTCCAAGACCAATGTTGGCCATCTTATCGCCCTTGGGAAACGACCAGGCATATCCTGAAGGAGCTATGCTGTTTCCTAAAAAGAACTCTGTGTATTCGTTATCAATGGATGCATCGTGTACCAGGAATTGGGCACAAGATTCGATATCCTGTAACTTCAAAGTGGTATCGATGCCCGCCCAGCGTCCCACCTTGGACTCTACCCCGTCTGCACCAATAACCAGGGGCGCCTCGATCTGCAGGGGCTCGCCTATGCGAAGTGCGGACACGCCACTGATTACTCCATCCTTCTTCTGCAGACCCAAAGCCCTGGTCTTGACCAGGACCTTGGCTCCTGCGGCTGCTGCCTGCATGGCGAGGCCCCTATCGAAGATCTTCCTCTGCAGGACGTAGCCCACCTCGCCCCCGCTCTTATCCTCAGACATAACGATGCTTCTACCGTCCGGCGCATAAATCCTGGCTCCCTTTACCTCGGAAGAGATCCATTCCGGCTCAGGCTTCAACATGCGGCATAGGGCTCTCTTGCTGACGCCTTCTGCGCAGCGCACTGGGTCTCCAATCTCCTGGCGTTTCTCCAGCATGACGACCTTAAGGCCGGCAGAAGCCGCCGTCTTTGCAGCCATCGATCCTCCCGGACCGCCGCCCACTACTATCAAGTCACACTTCATGCCTTGACCTCTAGGGCTCCAACAGGGCATATCTTGGTGCACAGGCCGCACTCCTTGCACTCAGTCGAGACCTCGAGCCAAGTCTCCACCAGCTCCAGGGCGCATGTCGGGCAGACTCCGACACAGGCACCACAGTAACAGCATTTGTATCTATTGACGGTAAGCATGAGATCACATCCTATAATTACTAATATTCTATCTCGAAACCTTCGTACCCTTTGCTTTCCAACTCTGAGAACTCCATCCCCAGGATTATGGATCCTGTGGGTCCCGACTTCATGGCTTTGAGCAGCTCACCAACTTGCTTTCTCTCTCCTTCCAGCACTGCCTCTACTCCACCGCCGGGAATGTTCCGAACCCATCCTTTAACCCCCAAGGCTCTTGCTCGCTCTTGAGTAAAAGCGCGATAGAAGACACCCTGCACTCGACCCGAAACACGAACGTGCACCGCGATCATTTCCTGGCACCCGTTACCAGATCTTCCAGGGCTTTGCGTTGGTCTTTCGCCTTGATGATCCCGGAAGCGAGCAAGACGCCAATCGATCCCAGCTCCAGGGCGCTTCTGAGATCCTCGCCGTGAGTTATTCCCGCACCACAGAGTACGCCAACCCCTGGAGCAATGCTCTTGACGGCATCAACCGACTGGGAAACGACCATAGGATTAGCCTTGGATACAGGAATGCCGCTGCCGATCAATTCCGGCGGTTCCACGGCCACATAGTCAGGCTCAAGGGCAGCCGAAGCGCGAGTAGTGGCCACGTTGTTGGTGCAGACAATAGTCTTCAGGCCTGCCTGGCGAGCGGCGGTGATAGAGGCATCGATATCAGCCAGCTTGAGCCTTCGCTCAGAGTGGTTGATAAGCGATCCTGCCGCTCCCGCGGCTTTCAAGGACGCGGCAGTCACATGACCTGTAAAGCCGCCATAGCCTATTCCGTCCACATGCTGAGCATAGACCGGTATCTTAACGGCTTTAGAGATGGCCTGGATATCTGCTACCTGGGGCACTACCACGACTTGCACGGAATAATCCTGGGAAATGTCCTCACATATCTCCGCCAGGCGTAGAGCCTCTGGGCCGGTCGATTCACGATAAGTCTTAAAGTTGAGCACAATTATGGTCATAATATCCCTCGCAGCAATTCTATAACCTCAGTGAGCATATATATTTTGGCTGCATTCGGCCAGCATCTCATTATAATATCTATCGTAAACGTCCATTTGAAGGCACTCTCCGGTAAAGATCTTCTTTATAGCGCCATTTAAGATAAAAGCAATCAACGGAAGCATGCCATTCTTCTGACTATGGATCATATGATAGAGCAGACCTGAAGGCTGACAATAATCCAGTTTTACCAGCTGCAAATCGGTGTGACTGGAGAGAAAGCTCTCTAGAATAGGCTCGCTTCTCTTGCAGATGTTGCAATCCGTTCTGCCGATAAAGAGCAGCACCATTTTTCCCACCCCCATGCGATCGATGGCCTGGGCCTGCTCTATCGCCGGTCCATAGGTATCCTTCAAAAAGGAATTTACGACGTCTGCCACCTCTGCTAAAGGAACGCCGTACTTTTGAGCAAGCTCATCGCTAAGCTGCTCCTCTTTCCTGGCCATGAATCCCAGCACCTGGGCTTTGAGATCCATGAATCAACCAGTCTTATTCATCCCTTAAATTGGCTGTGGTGCTTAGAGGTCATGGATTACCTTGATCCTCAGCTTTGAGAAGTCATCCTTGATCTCAACCAAGAAGCCCATGCCGGCGAAGATCTCCTCCAGCTCAATGCGCACGAATTTCTTGGGAGCATCCGAGCCGAAGATGAGGGTGAACTCGCTCTTGCCGGTCTTGCTCATATTAAATAGGTTGCAGATCTCAAGTCTTCTCAA
>JAQTXY010000119.1 GCA_028688535.1 Methanothrix sp.
CCAGGATCTTGTGGCGGATGATGAGCAGATCAGTTTGACCTTGCCTTAGAACCTCGCTGGAGACGGACCCCAGTAGCATGCCTTCTATCAGCCCTTTGCCCTGTGCCCCCATGCAGATGAGTGAGGACTTCTCTTCTGTAGCCGTCTTAATGATGGCTTCACCAACACTGCCTCCCTCTACTACCTTCAGCCCAGATCCGGGCTTCAGCCTCTTCATATCAACCCCATCCGCGCCACTCATCGGTTCTACGATGACCTTTAAAATCGGCCGAACTTGGAGGCCTTTCTCGCCCAGATGGGATAGGTGATCGGCCTGCTCGGTAAGTCGGGTCTCAGCCTCATCGATAAGAGAGTCATAGCTCCATCCTTTCCTCTCCAGGTTCATGGGATTGCCGCCGTCCACCACATTAAGAAGCACGACCTCTTCTATGTCCGGCATCTCTGCCAGGCACTCTTGCATCTTGTGGGCATAGCTGGAGAAGTCGGTGGGAACCAGAACTTTTTTGAACATAGTATATCCTCTATCCTCACTTCAACTACAAAATATATCAATTTTCTTGCCCCTTCAAACCGAAGCAATAGCTTCTACTGGGTTCATCCGAGCGGCCTTGTAGGCAGGATAAAGCCCAGCTACCAGATCCACCAGGAGGGCAAAAGCCACAGCATAGGCAAAGATTTCTGGGCTGAGGATGACGCTCATCCTGGAGACGACATAGACCTCTGAAGGGACTTCCAGTGGAAATGCTTCTATCAGTTTGGCTACAACGTAGGCCATAAGGCACCCCAGAAAGGCTGAAGGCGGACCGAGGATAAGGCTCTCAGCCACGAAGATCTTCACTATTGATTCCCTGTTAGCGCCCATGGCCATCAGGATGCCAATTTCTTGCGTCCTGCGGGATATAGCCATAATCATGGTATTGGCAACGCCAAACCCAGCGATAACAAAAATAAGCAGGTAGAAGAGGTATATGAAAACCTTCTGTGTATCCAAGAGATTCAGGAGTTCTCTGCTCCGATCCTGCCAACTTTGTACCCTGTAGTGGGTTTTCTGGTTCAACCCGGTGGCAACGACAGGAGCCGCATAGAGATCGGATAACCTGACGCCAATCTCCGAGACCACATCTCCCTCTCCCATCAGCCTCTGAGCAGTCTCCAGGGGAAGGTACATCAGTGACTCATCGGCTCCTGTTCCGGTCTGAATATAGCCTGCAGGGATAACCTTTATGGAAACATCCTTGCGTATCAGATAAAACCCGTCTCCTGGTTTCAGCTTCAGATCTTCGGCCAGTTTGATTCCAACGATGGCCGAATATCTCTTAAAAGCCAGATCGCTGAAATTGCCCCAGACCAGGTCACCCTGAACGCCCATGAGAGTATCCTCCAGAAGCGGATCAACTCCCATGATAGAGACACCTTTCACCTGGTCTCTGTATTTGGCAGCCGCCATGCCCACAAGACGAGGAGAGACTGCCTCCACCTCAGAATAGCTCCAGATCAGATCTGAGAGGGTCCTGTAGAGGTGTATGTAGTCCTCGTCTTCCTTTGGCTCTACAATCAGATGGGGATAATTCTCCACTGTGCTGCTGATAATCTCTTCCCTATAACCTTCCATCATGCCCATCATAGCTGCTATGACCATCACAGCCAGGGCTACAGAAAGGACGGAGATAAGCATCATCCTGAGGCTGGAGGTAATATGCCTCCAGGCAATGGTCAGCTCGAACATCTCTAGCCCTTCAAAGACTCTACTGGGTCAAGTTTCGATGCAGTGTGTGCTGGGTAGACCCCTGCAATCAGGCTAAGAATCATGGCGATCATAGAGAATGTTATCAAATCCTGCAAAGTGAGGATAATTGGCAGATCGACCATACCACCGGTTGGCATCTCGACCTGAAGAGTTCTCAGCGAAGTGGCCAGCAGAATGCTCAGAATACAGCCCAGCATTGCTCCCAAGAGTCCCAGAAGGCCGCTTTCTAAGAGGAAGATTTTTCGGATTTGAGAGCGTTCGGCCCCTATGGCTATCAGCATCCCTATCTCCTTGGTCTTTTCTAAAACCAGCATATTCATAATGCTGGCTATTCCAAAGGTAGCGATGACTAATATGAGCAGTAGGGTTATGATGTTGGATCTCTTCTCGAAAGCCAAGGTCTTCTCTATCTCAGGGTTGGCATCTTGCCATACCTGTACCTTGTACCTATTCGAAGAAAGCAACTCTGATACGGCCTTTGCATTGTAGATGTCATTCAGCTTAATTTCGATCTTCGTCACCACATTGCCTTCGTCTAAAAACTCTTGAGCAGTCACCAGGGATACATAGGATGTCCTCTCATCGACAGAGGCATAGCCTGTATCGAATATTCCCGATACTGTGAGGTCAATGTCCTTGGCATCTGGGAAGCTTGCCTTCACAGTATCTCCCATCCTCAGGTTGAGCTTATCTGCCAGAGCCCGGCCAAGCAAGATCCTTTTTCCTGCTGTGATGGAGCTAAGGTCTCCTTGCACCATATTCTCGCCAAGACTGTTGATCTTATCAGCCTCAGAAGGCAGAATGCCAAGCATTGCGGCATTAACAACTTTTTCTTCATGGGTGAAGGCGGCGGATGCAGCTATAACTGGTGAAACACCCACCACTCCCTCCAGGCTCCAGACATTATCCATGACATTTTGGTAGAGGTGGAGGTAGTTCTCCCCGTTTGTGGGCGTTATTGTAACATGAGGAAGGCTCTTGAATACCACATCAAGCATATATTCAGAGAAACCGTTTTGAATGGCTACGCTCAAGAGAGATATGCCTACAGCCAGTCCCACTGCAGTCACAGCCAGAGCTGTTTGCCGCTTACGATAAGTTATATGCCGGAGTGCCACGAAAAGCTCGAACGAGGAGAAGATCGGCAGATCATATCCCCCTGCAAATTATATAAATGGCGCCAAGAATGGCTGGCAGTTTAAAGGAGTATGAGGTCATAATCAACAAGGACTCCTAAGGTACTTCTGCCTCAACAGTATTTAAAATGCTGCTGACCTTGCCTACTGCCACTTCAAAACTTTATCCTTTCTCTTAACCAGAAAGCAGTTCCTGCTCTTGCGAATATATACGCCATTGCTGTTGATTTATCATTGAGAATAAAAATGGCCATCTGGCCTAAAGGACCATGCACCTTCTAAGCCAAAGTTATAGTCCAAAGTCACCAAGCTGCAAGTCACTTAGCTGCAGGGCAGCCAGTCCAGCCTCACGGAGCCAAGTGTGCTATTAGACCAAAGCTGGATAAATTTCTCAATCTTGAATATACCAGTCAGATCCTCAGTGGCCAGGCTGTAGGTGGCATGCCTGCCCATGTAGTAGGGCATCATGTCTTTGGACTGCCAGGCGATATGTGCCTTGCCGATGACATTGGAATTTAGACTTACCTCTAAAGAGGCATTGCCCCGCATGTAGTCCTTTTCGTTATTGGATGTGTTGTAAGAGCGGCTTATAACTTCGGTCTCCTTGTCGAGGTGCTCGAAATCCTTGTAGGACTCGGTGACACTCGCCCCAGCATCATAGTTCTTGACACAAATGGTATCCTCAGTACGGACATTGCCCATGGCCTGGTAGAAAGAAGCAGGCATATCTGCGAAAGCCGGGCTGAATAGGAAGAGGATCGAAATCAAGATGAACATCACTCTGGGAGGCCGCATCGGCTGTCTGGATTGCCAGAGCTTCTATTTAAGATGTTGGGCGGCCTTTGTGAGATTAGCCGTGATACTGCAATCGCTATAAGGAAAGTAGCTTGAAGCAAAAAGCCGCATCTTTTGGATCGAACCGGGTGGACCCATTACTAAATTGACGCTGGCATTTTTTCCCAATGCCACAGGAGTTATATTGAGACCGGCTAACATGTCCAAATCCTTTTGTTGGGCTAGATCAATGAGATTGACCATTTCTGTCGAATTTTCTGATTGATTGTTCTGCTCTTCTGCCAAGACCTGGAAACAGGTGCATAAGATAACTAAAGACATAGCCACAAATATTTTTTTTATGCCATGAGTGTTGATTCTGACTTTATCTATAACTTACGGTTCTTTGATCTGAGATATATCATCCTTCATCTTGACCAGAAGCCATCCTCGTTTGGTGCGGGTGAGAGCATAGCCGCCTTTGAGCTTCTTGCCCTCCAGCCGGAAGGCAGCATGCCCGCTATGCAGGGCCTCCTTCATGGAGATTTCCAGTCCATCTTTCTGGGTCATATTTTGATAACAACCCCTATCCCATACCTCCACGGTTCCGGCTCCGTACTGGCCTTGCGGGATAGTGCCTTCAAAGGAGGCATATTCGATGGGATGGTCTTCCGTCTCAATGGCCAGTCGCTTATCCCTGGGATCAAGGGAAGGCCCTTTGGGAACTGCCCAAGACTTGAGAACGCCGTCTACCTCCAGACGCAGATCGTAGTGCTGGCTATGTGAGCTATGTTTTTGCACAACGAAAATATTGCCGCCCGGGGCTAAGCTGCCGCCAGAGGGCTCGGAGGTGAGAGAAAAGTCTCTCTTCTCCCGGTAGGTCTTCAATTTGTCCAACATTGCAGAAGACAAAGGCTTTTCTCCTTATAATTAATAATTACTATTGAGAGTGATCCATTTGAATTCATCGCACTCGCATCATGAGCCTGCGGATCATGAGACCGCGGTAAAAAGCGAAGCGAAAGAACCTGCACAAGATCGGGAAATAATGGATGATGAGCACTCTCAGCCGGATGAAGCTAAGAGAAGCAAGCCTCCAATGAAGCACTCCGGTCAGGCGGGACAAAGTCACGCTGGACAGAGCCATGCGGGCCAGGGCCATCGAGGAATGCTGGCTGATTTCAAGCGAAGGCTGATCTTCTCACTCATTCTTACCGGGCCGGTGCTCTTGCTCTCTCATCATGTACAGCAATTCTTTGGATATCACTTCCAGCCTTATGGCTCTGATACTATCCTTTTCCTCCTCTCTTCGGCAGTCTACTTCTATGGAGGCTATCCATTCTTTGTGGGCCTGAAGAATGAGTTTCGCAAAAAGCAGCCGGGCATGATGACACTTGTAGCAGTAGCCATAACTGTGGCCTACGTCTACAGCTCTTCTGTAATCTTTGGCTTTGCCGGCATGGACTTCTTCTGGGAGCTGGTCACTTTGATAGATATCATGCTCCTCGGTCACTGGATCGAGATGCGCTCAACCATGGGAGCCTCGCGCGCCCTGGAGGAGCTGGCAAAGATACTGCCCACCCAAGCCCATCTGATCAGAGACGACGGCGTGCATGACGTATTTATTGCAGACTTGCGACCAGAGGATCACGTCTTGGTGAAACCCGGCGAAAAGATTCCTGCCGACGGAATGGTACTGGACGGGACCACGGATGTGAACGAGTCAGCACTTACCGGGGAGTCTTTGCCGGTGATCAAGAGAGCCGGGGACGGGGTAGTGGCCGGCTCGATAAATGGCTCGGGAGCAGTGACGTTGTCAGTTACGAAGACTGGCAAGGACAGCTATCTGTCCCAGGTGATCCAGCTTGTGCGCGCTGCCCAGGAGAGCCGATCAAAGACACAAAACCTGGCTGACAAAGCGGCATTTGCGCTCACAGTTGTGGCAATAGCGGCAGGCAGCATTACTCTGGCCGCTTGGTTCGCCTACGGAGCAGGTTTTGCCTTTGCGGTGGAGAGAGCTGTAACGGTCATGGTCACTGCCTGTCCCCATGCCCTGGGATTGGCCATTCCATTGGTAGTAGCCGTGTCTACCTCTCTGGCAGCCAAATCCGGGCTATTGGTTCGAGAACGTCAGGCCTTTGAGACGGCCAAAGACATCTCCGCGGTGGTCTTCGATAAAACAGGTACGCTTACGGAAGGGCGTTTTGGCGTCACAGATATTTTGCCTCTGGCTGAATTGGATGAAAAAGCGATCATGGAGCTGGCGGCCTCTCTGGAGAGTCGGGCGGAGCATCCCATTGCCCAGGCAGTCATGAAGAAGGCTGTAGAGATGGGTTTGGTCATAGCCGCGCCGCAGGAGTTTCGGATCATTTCCGGTGTTGGAATCGATGGTCAAATCGGTGCTCGCAAGCTGAAGATAGTCAGTCCTGGCTATCTAAAGGAGCTAAAAACCGTTTTTCAGGACGAGAGGTTGGAGCGTCTTCTCGGGCAGGCGAAGACAGTGGTGATTCTGCTGGAGGACGAAAAGCCTCTGGGTGCGATTGCTCTGGCCGATGTAATCAGGAAAGAATCCCGCGAAGCGGTTGACAGGCTAAAATCAATGGGCATAAAATGCATGATGCTCACCGGGGATAATCGATCGGTAGCTGAGGCGGTCTCCAGAGAACTGGGGCTGGATGAGTCATTCGCCGAGGTTCTGCCTGGTGAGAAAGCAGATGCCATCAAGAAAGTGCAGGAAAGGTTTATCGTGGCCATGGTGGGAGATGGGGTGAACGATGCTCCCGCCCTGGCTTTCGCGAATGTGGGCATAGCCATCGGTGCAGGAACGGATGTGGCCATCCAGGCAGCGGACATAATATTAGTAAGA
>JAQTXY010000001.1 GCA_028688535.1 Methanothrix sp.
CTACCCGCTCTCTTTAAATTTAAATGGGCTGTGTCAGGTGGTAGGATCGTCTTTTCTCGTCCAGTTGTCAAAAGATCTATTAATGCCGCATACTAAAGGTATCCTATGAATTCGTCTCTGGAGCTAGGAAAGATCATGGGCATACCAGTGCGCCTCCACTGGACACTTCTATTGGTCATCTTGTATGTTGCCTGGGCTTTTGCTTCTTTCAGCCAGACCGTCTACGGAAATACCTATGGTTTCGGTGATATCGAGCCGGCGCAGATGCGATGGCTCTATTCTCTGCTCTTTGCTGTAGTGCTCTTTGCTTGCGTTGCCCTGCATGAGCTGGGCCATTCCTATGTTGCCCACAAGAACGGCATCGGCATAAAGAGCATAACTCTCTACTTCTTTGGCGGGGTGGCTTCTATGGAGGAGATCCCCAGAAATCCTCGCATGGAGTTGCAGATGGCCTTTGCCGGGCCGGCTGTAAGCGGGGTGCTGGGATTTATCTCGGTTTACCTCGCCGGACCGGCAGCGGCTTATGGTGGTGCAAGCAGCGCTCTGGCCATCATGCTCTGGACTTTGGGCATCATGAATCTCATACTCATGGCCTTCAATCTCCTCCCTGCCTTTCCCATGGATGGGGGGCGGCTCTTGCGGGCCTGGTTTGCCACCCAGATGCCTTATATAAAAGCGACTCGACGTGCTGCGGATATAGGGAAGATCTTCGCGACTCTCATGTTTCTGCTGGGCCTGTCCTCTCTAAATTTCATGCTCCTTTTTGTGGCATTTTTCGTTTATGTAGGTGCATCGGAGGAGGAGAAAGCTACCGAAATAAGCGTCAGCCTGGAGGGTATATCCGTACGAAACATAATGTCCGCTCCGGTACGCAGCATCGCTCTGGATATGACGCTCGATGAGCTGAAAGAATTGATGTTCCGGGAAAAACATAGAGGCTATCCGGTGATGGATGGCGATACCTTGACGGGCATTATCACTTTGACAGATCTGCAGAAGGTTGCCGAAGCACAGAGGGCCGTAACGCGAGTTGATCAGGTGATGACAAGAAAGTTATATTTGATCGGCCCTGAGGAAGAGGCATCGACTGCCATGAAGATGATGAATGATATGCAGATTCGTCGACTACCTGTGATCGCTGAGGGTCGATTGGTGGGCATAGTCTCCAGGGAGGACCTGGTCAGAGCCATTGAGCTCTGCAGAGAGCGGGAACATTAAGAGGTAATCAATTTGGAGAATACGACAGAAAATATTAAAGACGCCGACGCTTCTTCTTGCCGACTGGTGGAGCCGGGGGAATTGGCCGCTGGCAGCGAATCCCATGAAATCATAATAGTAGGAACTGCCCATGTATCAGAAAAAAGCGTCCAGGAAGTTATCAGCAAGATCGAGGAGACGCGACCCGATATAGTTGCTGTGGAGCTGTGTCCAGCTCGCTACCGGGCTCTTATCGGCCAGGAGGTTGAGAAGGAGATCAAGATCAGTGAGCTACTCAGTGGCGGGAAACTCTTTTTCTTCCTGGTTCAGTTGTTCTTGGCCTACATCCAGAGAAAGATCGGTGAGGAGATGGGGGTTAAACCCGGCTCGGAGATGCTGGCAGCCATACAAGCCGCCAAGAAGGCAGGCGCGCGGGTGGCATTGGTTGATAGGGACATAGGCATTACCATTCAGCGTTTCTGGTCGGCGATGGGATTTTTTGATAAGATCAGGCTGATCGGCTCTTTGATTCCCGCGGCTCTTGGCTGGGGTGATGAAGAAGAAATTGATATCGACACCATCACTCAGGCAGATATCGTCACCCAGATGATCTCGGAGTTTCGCAAGATCTCTCCCGGAGCGGCAAATGTGCTGGTGGATGAGCGCGACGCTTTCCTGGCTCGCAATCTGCACCTGCTCTCCAAGCAGGGCCGAGTGCTGGCGGTGGTAGGAGCGGGCCACAGAGAAGGAATTCTCAAGCATCTGGAGCATCCCGAGAATATTCCTACTCTGGACGACTTGAATGAGAAGCCCAGCAAGAAGATCACTGCGGTCAAAATATTTGGGGTCGCAGTGAGCCTGCTTATTTTGGTCACCATTGGTCTGGTGCTGATCACGGCAAAGTCCAGCGAGATCATCTTCCAGGCCTGTATCATCTGGTTTGTCGTAACTGGGGGATTGTCGGCTCTTGGCGTGGTCCTGGCCAGAGGCCATCCTCTCTCCGCCCTGACAGCGCTCATGGTAGCCTGGATGACAACCCTCAATCCCTTTGTAGCGGCGGGCTGGTTTGCCGGAATGGTGGAGGCCTGGAAGCTCAAGCCGACGGTATCCGACCTGAAAACGCTGGCTTCTGCAGACAGCTTTGGGCAGATGATGCAAAACCGCCTCTTCAAGGTCATCCTCGTAGCCGCACTCTCCAACGTGGGTGCTATGCTGGGGATGTTCGCAGGTGTCTATCTCATCTGGCATTGGTTGGGGCTGAACCTTTCGGCAGATATGATCTGGGAGATGATAAAGGACGGCTACTCTTTAATTCTATCTTATTTTTAGTTTATATTTTTAATTAATCTCTCAGAAACCACGGCTATCCCCGCATCCTTGATCTTGTTTTTGCGCGCCACATTAAGCAGAAAGGGCGTCAGGCTTTCTACCATGGAGGAGACCCCCAGAGGTCCTGCTATCAGTGGTCGTAGGCTCTTTATCTCGCCGGCCAATTGAGTGGTTATATCAATCGCCTGGGCATCATCGCCGCAGATAAAGACGTCCGCCTTCATTACCCGATCAGTATCCTGCAAGGCAGCGGCACAGATGGTATGAAAAGCAGAGACCACTTTGACGCCTTGAGGGAGAAGCGACCTTGCTTGCAGGGCGGCGCTCCCTTCATAGGGGGGTTGGTACTGGAAAAATTTGCCGTTGTAGGCCATGGGCACCACGGGCGAGATGACCAGCTGGCTATTGTAGGAGTCTCTCAGACCCGAAGTCACATAAGCCAGATGCTCATAGGGCACGCATAGCACGACCACATCAGCCGATGTAATAGCACTGGCGTTGTCGCTGCCCTGTATATTACCAGCTGCTCCTAAAAGCTGCATCATCGCGCTCGCGCTCTCCCTGGCTTTTTCAGCGCTACGAGAGCCTATGATGATCTCATGCTTCTCTCCCCAGCGCAGGGCAAATCCCATGCCGATATCGCCGGTTCCGCCAACAAGAGCAATCTTCATAGCTTTGCCTTAAGACAAACTATTATTTTACAGTTTTGTGCCAGGAAATATTTTTTGCATCATGATTGAGAGAATTACAAAGAGAAGAACTCCCAGGATCAGGCTTCTCACAATTCCTATTCGATTGACTCCCAGGAGAACGATTGCCACATAACACAGCCAGGGTGGTGTGAAGATAAAAAGGCTCTTGGCATAGTCTTCCACGGTTTTGCTGCCGCCCTCTGCATATATTAATAGGAAGCTGACTATGGTGAGCAAGGGCAGGGTAGTGACAAATGCAGAGAGCATGCCTCTGCCCTGGCTGGCGAAATAGGCCGTGAGTGCCGTCACCGTCCCGCCCAGCAGGAAGTATAACACGAGCCGCAGGTCAGAGCCGGCTAAATAAGTCAAGACTGGTGCCAATTGCATTTTATAACCTGCTAAAATATAACAAGGGATGGCACGAGATGCGAAAGGGAGTAGCAATGAAGGGGGTAATAAACGTCACCTCGTGCCGCGAATTCCTGCATTATCCTTTCATAATGCAGCTATCACTATTAGGTCTCTTCTCCTTTATTAAGTTTTAGGTTGAAAAACCGATAAAATCAAGCCGGTCTTATGGCCGCCTCAACCACTGGCATTGCCGCGTCGGTCTTGATGCCAAGGCCTGAAAAATGAGTGCGTGAAGCCCTATACCCGCCAGTTTGCAGTCGCTCTATGGCATCATCGATCTTGCCGGGAGTGATATGCAGTCTCTCGCATATACTATGATGATCATAATACATGGGAATCTCTATTTCGCTGGCACATGTGCCGAGAAGTTTTATTGCCCGGCGGCTGAGCCCCTTCCAGCTGAGGGCGCTCTCGATCGCCTGCGCCTCCTGTATCTCGCCCAGCCACAGCGGGCCGGCAACAGTTGTCTTGGCAGCGCAGTAGCGGCACTCTCCCCCCGGCTGGGGCTTTTCCAGGAGAACAAAACTGCCGCAGCTGGGGCAGTGCTCTACATAGCCCAGCTTTTCCAGGCATCTATCAGCTGCTTTTGCTCCCTTGATGACACGCAGGTAAGTTCTTACATAGTGATCGGTAACATGAGTGAGCATGGGGTGCATGGCTTTATCGAGGCGTGCCAGCTCGCGCGCCGCCAGGCCGAGCAGAATCCTGGCCCCCATCTCCCGGTGATAAACGGTGCGAAGTGGCCGTGCCATGTACTTGCGGATACCGCTATTGAGGTGGGCGCCGCAAAGGGGCGCGGTGTCTGTGGCGGTGATGAATAGATAAGAGAGTGCCGACCTGCTGGCAGCAGAAAGATAGGACGAAGGTGAGCCGAAGGGGTCCAGGTCCACTGCCTGAAAGTGCTGCTCATGCAAGAGGACGTGGGCATCAGAGCAGGTTACCCTGCCTGCCAGACCATTTCTACTCAGGTTTTGTTCTATGAGCCGACAGGCCTGGGGACTGACATCATTCATGGTCACTTTCTGCACGCCTGCTTCCTTAGCTACCCTTAGCCCGCGAATGCCGCTGGCAGATAGGGCATCCAGATAGTCGGAGAGGCCCAGGCTATGAGCCATAGCTACACCGATATCCCGGTTGAGAAGCATCTTGGGATTATAGAAAGCGCCCTCGGTCTCGAAGGTGATGGCGCCCTCCGTTATGAGATTCATCTCTTCGAAAGACCCGGCGGAGGATATAATCCTTCCCGGCGCTAAAAGCTATTTTCCTTCTGAAAAGGCGGTGCGCTGGCATCAAAAGCCTGGGAGTTCGTCCATTTGGGAGGCGAGCTGGGAGTCTTGCGAGATATCACCACAACGCCGTTTTGCTTGCTGATGGTGGGATATTCATAATCAGCAGGCCCATACACCGCATATTTCTTGACCTCATCTCTTATCTGGCTGCTGTTTAATCTCGCTTCCCGGTAAGGACGGATGAGGGGCCTATAGTCAAAGGAATGCGACTCGGGCCCGGGAAGAGAATAAGACTGGTCGCCAATGCCATCATTATTTCCGTCTTTGCCCTGATAATCGTTGTAGTAGTTGCCGATAGTGGTATTCCATATATTGAGGCTGAGATTCTCATAGGCATTGATATCGTTTCTGAAGAAGTTATTTCCGAAGATGAGGTTATTGCGGTTCTCGTTGAGCCTTATGCCGTGTTTATTGTCTGAGGCATTGTTATCGTAGACGGCATTATACTTGCAGCCTTTTGAGATCTCCAGACCATTGAAGTTGCCTTTAGCTGTATTTCGAATCAGCATGTTGTAGCTGCTGTTCTCTTGCAGGCTGATGCCTATGCCAAACCCTTTCATAATCTCGCTCCTGCTGTTATCTTCTGCCAGATTATCGGTCAGGTTGTTGTAGTTGGATGAGGCCGTCACCAGGATTCCGTAATAATTATGATCCGCCCGATTTCTTCTTATCTGGTTGTATGAGGCATTCCAAAGAGAGAGGCCAAAGGTGTTCGTGGAGAGGATATTATCCTGGATGACGTCTTCGTCCGTCTCCTTGAGCAGTATTCCGACGTTTGTGTTGTTAACAATGCTGTTATTGTCAAGCACCACATCGCTTGACTTTTCAATATCAATCCCGTATTTCTTGCAGTTGGTAATGTGGCAGCTAGTGACCTTCACCTGGGCACTTTGCAGGATGGAGGCACCAGTATCACAGCCTTCTATGGTTATGTTCTGCAAGACCAGGTCCCGCACATTTTCCACGGATATTGCCAGCTGTGCCCCAAAGATGCTGCAATTCTTCAGAGAAAAGCCGTTACCCATTATTACTACCGCCGAATTGGGCTCATCGAAGCTACTCCCGGCGGCCTCAGTCGGATTTTGCATGTAGTAATTAAACTTAGCAGTAGTGTCCTTGCCTATGCCGATGACGCGAAATCCCGTGATGGTGACGTCGTCGCTGAGCACTTTAATAGCGGGTTTCTGTAGTGCAGCACTGACGATGGGTTGGCCCTGTCCTTCAATGGTTAGCGGCCTGTCCACCTGAAAGCGGCTTACTTCACCAGGACCTACTATTATTGTGTCTCCTGCTTTGGCCGAGTTTATCGCCGTCTGGATATCAGATCCTGCCTGGATAATGCTTGCACTGGCGGGATATGATGGCATGAAGATGAAAAGGGCAATGGCTAGAAGCGTGAAAATAATTATGCCGGGAGATTTAATGCCTGAAATGGCGCATGCCCGTGAAGACCATGGCCATGTTATGCTCATTGGCGGCATCAATCACCTCTGCATCCCGTATAGATCCGCCGGGATGAATTACTGCAACGGCTCCTGCCTGGAAGGTTTGATCCAGGCCGTCTCGGAAGGGGAAGAATGAATCCGTGGCTGCGACTGTTCCCCGAGTGCTAAGGCCATGCTCCTCTGCCTTTTCCGCACCAAAGCGGGCGGAGTCCACCCGGCTCACCTGGCCGGATCCTATGCCGATGGTCTGGCATTCGGTGGTATAAACCAGCGCATTGGATTTGACATATTTGGAGACCTTCCAGGCAAATCGAAGGGCTTGGCTCTCCCTGTCAGTAGGGGCCCTTTTGGTTACAACTTTCCACTCCAGAATATCGCCGGTATCATAATTCTGGAGCATCATGCCTCCGAAGATGTTTCTTTGGTAAAAGCCCTGATAGAGTTCATCCTTTCGGTCCAGCAGATCTCCAATGTCCAGTATTCTGCGATTGGGTTTCTTATCCATGAGCAGCTTCAGAGCCTCGGGCTCGTAGCCTGGGGCGAGCAGCACCTCTACGAAGCTGTCACCGATGGCCCGAGCGGTATCTGTGTCCACCGGCCGGTTAAATCCGATAACGCCTCCAAAAGCAGACTTGGGATCGGTGGCAAATGAGAGACGATAGGCATCCGCGAGATTTTCGCCGTAGGCTACGCCGCAGGGATTGGCATGCTTCACAATGACCGAGAGTGGCTTTCCAGCCGGGACTCCGTCATACTCTGATAGGTCGATGAGCATCTCAAGCACTGTTTCCGCATCGACCATGTTATTATAGGACATCTCCCGTCCGTTCAGCTTTCTGGCGGTCTGCAGGCCCAGGCCATTTCGTTTGCTGTAGAGTGCAGCCTTCTGGTGCCAGTTCTCTCCATAGCGAAGATCCTGCACTTTCTCATAGGCTGTAGCAGCATAGCGAGGCATGGTGCTTGCCGCGGCTTGAAGGGCGGATAGTCGCTCTGAGTCGCTCTGCAGACACCTGAAGAGGACATATGCCTCCAGGTTATTTCTGGTAACTTGGGAAAGACCCTTCGTCTGCGTAATTTCTTCTAAAACAGATGGGCAGCTGGCGTTGTCTAATAAAACAGCACTTCCATCAACCAATGCCTGGCGAATGTGGAGCGCACCCGCGGGGGTTGCAATGTATCCTGGGTCGCATATCAAAAGACAATGCCTTCCACCGTCCTCGTCCGGAAGCTGCTCGCAGATTTGCAGGCCAAGCTGCTTCAAACCGGGAAGAATGGATCCTGCCAGCAGAGAATGACCTGCCGGGACGACGACTTTCTTGATCTCCATCGAACCTCTTTTCTTTCATCGCTAGCGCTATTTTAACTTTTTGCCAAAAACATAAGCTTTAAGCCCCATGACACCACTTTTTAGCAGCGATGAACATCTGCGAGGCGGTTAAATCTCATCCTCTGGGCTGCACTATCAGCTTTGAGGTGGTGCCCGGCTCTTCCCAGCTGGCTGTGCCCTCCGGCTACAATCCCTGGCGAAGGTCCGTCGAAGCTCATCTGACTGAGGAGCCGTCGCGAGGACGGGCTAACCGACAGCTCGCCGAGGAGTTGGCCGGAGCGCTGGGCATAAGCGAAGCGAGGATTGCAGTCTTGAGCGGCCAGAAGAGCGCCAGAAAGCTTCTCTTGGTAAAAGGAATGACTGTGGATGAGGCTGTCTCGGCCTTGATGCAGAAAATGAGATAATTGAGCTGGCAAGCGATAGGGCATGGGGAAGGGCTCTGCAGGAGATACGTCCCAAGAGGACTTATGATCTGGAGGCACTCGAGGAGCTGATAGCTTCCCTTATTGATGCCTCTTGTCAGGGTGCAGCCGTCATTGTGGAAGGAAGGCGTGACTTGCAGGCCTTGCGTGCTCTGGGTCTGCCTGGCCCCGTGATCATGGCTTCCCGCCGACCGGCTCTAGAGCTGGCAGAGGAGGCAGCTCGCAGCTATTCTCAGATCATAATCCTTACCGACTGGGATCGGAAAGGCGATGAGATGTGCAAGACTATCGAGTTGCACCTGCGCTCCTTGGGATCGCGACCGGACAGGGAGATTCGCAGCCGGCTAGGAAAATTGGTAAAGAAAGAGATAAAAGACGTAGAGAGCCTTAGCCGATACACGGAAAAAATGAGGGAGCAATATGGTGTCTAGGATAGCAGTTACCGGATCGCCCGGCATTGGCAAATCCACATTGGTCGGGAAAGTGGCAGCTAGCGCAGGCATGCGGGTGGGAGGAGTGCTGGCACGAGATAAGCGTTACAAGGATCGGCGCATAGGCTTTGAGCTGCTCGATCTTGCCTCGGGCGCGGTGGGCATGCTGGCCGATGAGACGGGTAGCGGACCGCAACTCGGCAAATACCGCGTCCACCCGGAAGACCTGGATGGCTTCGGCGCAAGGGCCATAGAAAACGCCCTGAAGTGCGAGCTGATCGTGGTGGACGAAGTGGGTCCAATGGAGCTTACCAGTCACAGGTTTGTCTCAGCCGTGGAGATGGCCATAGCCTCATCCTTGCCCATGCTTGTTGTGCTGCACGAGTGGTCCAATCACCGCCTGGCCAAGAAAATTCGCAGCACATTTAAGGTGATAACCGTAACACGGGAGAATCGAGAGTCTCTCGTCCCTGAGATTGCCCTCGCTCTGTCTGGCAAGAGGTAGGTACGTCGTCAATCAGAGCCCCAATTCCCCAGCTCGCATAAAAGCTTCTTCTGCTTCATCATGGCGATGCAGTTGTTGGTAGGCTACCCCCAGATTCTTCCAGGCAGTTGCATATTCCGGCTCGATCTGTATGGCCTTTAAAAAGCAGCTTATCGCTTCTTCGTGCCTGGCCAAAACTCCTAAAGCCACACCTTTGTTGTTCCAGGCATAGATGTCGAAAGGATCGATCAGCAGAGCCTCATCATAGCTATCTATCGCCTCATCATGTCGGTTGAGATTGTCCAGAGCCGCGCCCCGATTATTCCAGGCCCTTCTGCCGTCCGCCCCGAGCGGATTGCACTCAATGGCTCGGGCATAGCTTTCCACCGCTTTCTCATATTTCCCCAATCGGTGCAGGGCAAAGCCTCTTACTATCCAGGTGCGGGCATTTTTTGCATCAAGGGCCAGGGACTTTCCACAGGACGCTACCGCCTCAGCATTTCTATCCAACTGGCTGCAGACCCAGGCATAAGACCTCCATGCATCGGCATTCTCAGGTTCGAGCTGCAGAGCCTTCTCCAGGGCTGCTGCCGCCTCATCGTATCTGCCCAGCTTGCGCAGGGCCACTGCTTTTTGAAAGTACAAGGCGAAGCTACATGGGACGGCTCCATCCGCCTTCTCCCAAGCGGAGAGTGCCTCTTCGTAATTTCCCTGGGCATAGTATGCTTCAGCCTTTGTATTTGCATCTTCATTCATATTATTCCAGACCGCAAGTTCTTTATCATCTCAAATATTCGTCAGCCAGCTTAAGCTCATGGTGATGCAATTAAGGTTTCCGATGAATCGGAATTAAAGCGTTGGCTCATATAGTAAAGTATATATTATACGTATTACTAAAGTAATGTCGAATGTATGGGGGATAAGTCTTGGAGGGGTACAATGAAACCGCAGAGGTCCGAGATATTGGGCCGAATGATCCAGTTCCTCAATCTGGACACAGATGGCCTGAGGCGTGTTGTTCTTGAGTCGATAGTTGAAGCTCAGGAGTTTACGGTAGCCTCTATTCATGAAAGCGTATGCAAGAGGATTGATGTTTCCAAGAAGGTGATAGCCTCTATGATCGGCTACATTTGTTCACGTCTGGGAATATTGCATGTCAATAAAAAGTCATATCGTGCGCCCATGAGCTATGTTTTGAGGGATGAATATGCAGATATAGCCAGAGCAGCACTGGCCAACTTATGACCAACGTAAAGACGGCACCCCGGACCGCCACAACGCTCAAGGTCCGCTCTAAATCTGAATATGCCATTAGCCGTTCTCGTGATCCGTATCATGAGCTAATGCTTCGCCTTTTTCAGGAGGAAACCACAGCGCTGCGAGGGCGGAAATTCCTGCAAATGGTGGAGGATCGCCAGGAGAGTGGCGATCCATTAAAGACTGAAGAGTGGGAGCGGCTTCTGATCGATCTCGATGTTAGTCGATCTGCTTTCTATGCCATGAGGAACAAGCTACTTGGGGCGGGCCTGATAACAAACAAGGGTGGAGAGTATCGGCTCTCCGGTATGTTCAGCCGCGATCTTATGGACATGGCTCGTTGGTGGTGGACGGCGGTTCTTGGCAATAACCTGGAAAACCTATAGGCAGGCTTTTAATTCAATCATCTGTTTTTCGATGGTCTCCACTACTTTGGCATTCTCCATAAACTCCAGGTTCCCCTGACAGAAGGGACAGATGAAATTAGCCTCGCTCGCTTCATCGAAGATGAACCGGGCGCAGCCTTCTGTGCAGGCATAAAATATGTTTTCCCTCTCATAGACCAGCCTTTCGTCTAATTTGCGTAGCAGCCTTTTAGCTTCTGATTCCAGCGCTTTTTCGAAATTCTCAGGACATAATTGCCACAAATAGGTGAGCCAGCCGGAATCTGGATCGCGCTTGCGTCGATATATGGCCAGCCTGTGTTCGTAAAGCAGGTAAAGGGTGCGTCTAACGGTATTCAGGCTGATGCCGGTAAGTTCTGCCAGCTTCTCGTCAGTGATCTCTTCGCCTGGTATGCATTCTACAATTCTTAAGCCGTCTTCCCCTACAAGCTTGTTTAGGTATGCTCGATGAATAGACTCTTCTATGACCGTCAATGAATCACTACCTGGATATAAGCTAGTTATACCCCATTTGCTTGCTGCTTCATCCGGAGCAATTGTCACCAAATGCCCCGAGTTTGCTTTAGATTAATATTTAGGTCTTTCTTCTATATATCCTCATCGTGACGATTTTTTTTGGTAATTGAAAGCGGCTATGCGCCAGTTTCTCACTGCAAACTTAATATTATTTTATCTAAACTGTTTGAAAGGTGCGGTTTATAAAAATGGCTAGCGATATTACCAACAGGTTTTAGAAATATGTATAAATAAAAAATATTATTTTAAAAATTTCAGGTTAGGTCCACCTTTTAAGGCCTTAGCTAGATCCTGCCTCCCCCAAGAGTGCCTTGAGTCTTTGTATGGATTGCAGGGCCTGGTTGGCCTCGTTGAGCTTTTCCTGCTCATAGTGCTGAAGAATATCTTCAATTGGTGCCTTGAGGCGATAGACCTTCATAGGCCGGCCGGTGCCATCGCTCTTGCTCATCTTCTCCTCGACCCAGTTGTTCTTCCTAAGAGTGCGAAGAGCGATGCTCACCTCAGGCTGACGGAGATCTGAGCCTCTCTCAATCTCGCGGGAGGTGGCCTCTGTGCCGCTGGCCAGGTAGGCGATCATATTGGAGACTTTCCTTGGCACTCCCAGGCTTTTCAGAGTCTCTACAACTTCAATATCTTTTTCGTCAAATCTCATTACGAACGATTCCTTCATTGTTATCTTCTCCCTTATTTTTACTCCCTTGCAATAAATGAAGTACGTTATGATATAAATAGTTTATTTATGTAAAAAAAATTTTTACTATTATTATTACATTCAGCAAACGTATCAAAAATAAATAACTTTGTAAAAATTTGAATTATCTTCTTTTTATCTTATCAATATATTTCATTTTTTTCTCCACAGCATTTCTAGCCGCCCGGTCGACTTTTGCCGTCATCTCGGCCACATCTCTTTTCGCGTCCTGGCCTATTGCCTTTTTTATAGGCGTGTAAGCTGCTTCCCTAAATCGCGGGGAAAAGTCAGAGACCTTGCCGTCCATATGGAGCAATGCGCCCTCTCCCTCCTCGACCCTGCCGATCTCATCCACCGCCACACCGGCTCTGCCAATGGTTTTGGCGATCTCTTTTGCCTCTTCTTCGGGAGCTATTATAAGCAGGGCATCGATGGAGACGCCAAGATAGTCGATCTGCAAGTCGTCAAGCATCTCCAGGACCCGCGCATTTACCAGGCGGCGCATCCTCTCCTCTTCGAAATGCAGCTTTACTCCTGCCGTGTAGGAGATTTCTTTGGCATCGCCGCGAATGCCGCCATTGGTCACATCGGTCATGGCGTGAATGGTGAGATCTTCCTTAAGCAGAGCCTCGCAGGCCTCCAGGAATTTGATATTCAGCGTCTCCTCCACCACTTCATGCCGATCGTAATAGAGCGCAGCCGAGCAGACCGTACCGCCTCCGGCGCCCTCGCTCATCATGATCACGTCTCCCGGACGGGCGCTCTTTCTGGCGGTGAGCTTATCGGATACTCCAACCGCGCCCACACAACCTGTCAGCCGATCGCCGATGACCATATCTCCGCCGATGCGCAGAGTACTGCCGGTGATGAGGGGAACGCCGATCAGCTCAGAGACGGTGGCAATGCCGGCGATATGGTCGAAGAGCTTGGATACGTCCCCATCATCGGCCAGATGAATATCGGAGAGAAGAGCCACTGGCCGCGCTCCCATGACATAGACATCGCGAAGCGCGGCGCGAGTTACATGAAAGCCCGCCAGGAATGGATAGTCGCTGAGGCGGGAGTGCATGCCGTCTACCGTTACGGTGATGAACTCGCCTCCGGCTCTGACCACCCCTGAGTCGTCCAGCTGGCGGGAGTCCACCTCGGCATTAGTGCGGCCAATGACCTCGGCGATCTTGGTATGCGTATAAAAATCGCCAGATCCGCGCGATCCGACCCCATAGTCGCCCATGGTGACGCCCACACTCTCCAGCCGGAAGACATCGCCCCGGGGATGCAGCGTCGCTTTCGCTTCCTCCAAGACAGCATCCGCCAGGATGAGGGCTTTATCCTCAGGTATTCTCTTAACCTCTCTGATCAGTGATATGAGTTTGGACTTAATCTCCGGGTCCTCACGCATCAGGCCCCTCTTGGCCATTCCTTCCAGGTCCATGAGGCGGAGTTGTCGCTCACCGGTAGTAAAGTATTCGGCAAGGCATTCGTTTTCTGGCAATTGCAGGATAGAGTGCTGATTTTAATCTAATTTTAGTGCCGACCATCAATGAGGCCTAACGCTCTCATATATCGTTTCAAAAATTATCGCAAGGAGCAACTATTCGAAATTACGAATAGTTCGAATCAGGGTGCAGTCGCACCGGGTATGGTGATCATATTCAACCAGAAAGGGGATGGCAAATCCCGCATTCTAGTTTGGATGAAGGACGGCACTATCTGGCTGAACCAGAGGCTGCTGGCGTAGATATTATGTCTTTGTGCGCACAATCAGCGAGCATATCGCCAACATCTACAACAGCCATGAGCATAGCGCAGAGGCAACCATCTGGAAATTCCGGCTAGTTCAAACCGAAGGCAGCCGCAAGATAGAGCGATTGATAGACTTCTACAAACTGGGTATGATTCTGGCCATGGGCTACCGAGCGCCTGCGGGAGTTGCCTAAGTTCCAGAGGATCGCAAATGAGCCCCAGGCGCTTCATCTCCTGCCAAACAGCCTCTCCAACTGGTTTTCGCCCATCGTCACCATCACCGGCCTGCCGTGCGGACAGGTGAGGGGATTGTTGCAGCGGTGTAGATCCTCGATGAGCTGTTTCATCTCGACAAAGCTCAGTTCCTTTCCTGATTTTATGGACCCCCGGCAGGCCAGGAGCTTTAGGATCTCATCTTTATTGGTAGAAGCTGGGTTTGCCTTTCCCTGAGAGAAAAGGTCTCGGAGGATGTCGTGCACCGCTTCGCTGCTTTCCAGGCGGCGGCCCAAGGCGGGGACGGCCCGGATGGTGTAGGTGTTTCCCCCAAAGGGTGAGACATCAAAGCCGATATCTTGCAGCGTCTCCTGCCAGGAGTTCATCATGATCATCTCGCTGGGAGACAACTCTAAGGAGATGGGCTCTGCCAGCTCCTGGCGGATCTTTTTGTTCCTGTAGCGCTCTTGCAGCATCTCGAAACGGATACGCTCCGCTGCTGCATGCTGATCGATGAGAACCAGCCCCTCAGCGCCCTCGGCTACGATGTAGAGCTTTTTAATCTGGCCGAGGATGCGCAGACCGGGCCCCGGCTCTGGTTGTGGTGGTCTCGTCTCCTCATCCACTGGGTCGAGGGGAAGGGTACTCTGATCATAACTCTGGGCGATGGTGGATTGGCGCAGCGGCGCGCTGGCTTCTCCCTCGCTTGTCATTCCATCCGATACCCCTTCCGACGTCCCTCTCGGTGCGGACCGGGCATGCTCCTCCAGCGCCCGTGCTGCTGCCTGGGTGAGCGCGCAGGCGATCTCCTCCTCATGCAGAAGGCGGATCTCTCTCTTGGCAGGGTGGACATTCACGTCTACCAGCTCTGGCCTTATCTGCAGGGAGATGACAGCCACCGGGCTCTTTCCCAGGGGAATGAGATTTCGGTAAGCTTCCCGTACCGCCGCGGAGAGGGCCCGGGAGGAGACAGCCCTTTCGTTGACGAAGATGAATATCCTGTCCGGGCTGCTTCGCACCGCCAGGGGATCTCCGATGACGCCAGAGAGGCTCCAGCCCTGCCCCGGCTCTTCCAGCCTGGCCATGCCCTTCAGAGTTTTCAGGCCGAAGAGGCGAAAGAGCACATCGTCCCAGCTTGACGATTTCACCGACTTGAAGATGGTGCGTTTGCCTGAGAATAGCTCGAAAGAGATGCCATAGTGGATGATGGCCAGCTCAGTGACCATATCGGTGATGTAGACGCTCTCAGCTTCCACCCCTTTGAGATGCTTTTTTCTGGCGGGAACATTGTAGAAGAGATCCCAGACGGTGATGGTGGTGCCTACCGGAGTGCCGATCTCTTTGACCTCGGCAATCTTGCCGCCCTCCATGCGAAGATATGTGCCGGATAGCGACCCTCTCGTCTTAGTCTTTACCTCGACGCTCCGAGAGACGCTGGCAATGCTGGCCAGGGCCTCGCCCCGAAATCCCAGGGTGGCGATGCTCTCCAGGTCTTTGGCCTCGCTGATCTTGGATGTGGCATGCTTTTGAAAGGCCAGGGGCAGATCCTGGGCATCTATGCCGCAGCCGTCATCGGTTATCTTGATGAAGCTCTTTCCGCCGTCGCCTAACTCGATCAGCACCCTGCCGGCTCCGGCATCGATGGAGTTTTCTACCAGCTCCTTGACCACGGAAGCTGGTCGCTCGATGACCTCTCCAGCTGCGATCTTGTTTATGGTGTCCTCATCGAGGAGGCGGATTTTATGCATTGGGATCTCTCTCCCTCAACACCCTCTGATACTCTGCCAGCTTATTGAGCGCCTCGCGAGGAGTCATGGAATCTAGATCCAATCGTTGAATCTCCTCAACAACAGGGTCGGTAAGTATCTGCTTTTCCTGCAAGATCGCCTCCCCGCTCGGCTGGTCAAAGAAGATCAACTGGGTGTACTTCGAGGACTTCTTGCCCTTTTTCGATCCTGCCAGCGGCTCGACCACCGCCTCTTTCTCTATCACCTTGAGTATCTGGTCCGCCCGCTTCGTCACCGCTTCGGGCACTCCCGCCAGGCGAGCTACGTGCACTCCGTAGCTCTTGTCTGTGGCTCCCGGAACCACCGTGCGCAGGAAGGTGATGGTCCCTTTCTCCTCTTTCACGGCGATGCTGTAGTTCTTCACCCCAGGCAGGATGCCTTCCAGCTGGGTCAGCTGATGGTAGTGGGTGGCAAAGACGGATTTGCATTTGATGGTGCTGTGCAGATACTCGGATATGGCCCAGGCTAAAGAGAGTCCGTCAAAGGTGCTGGTGCCGCGGCCAACTTCGTCGAGCAGCACCAGGCTGTCCCTGGTGGCCGCAGCCAGGATGGTGGCCAGCTCCGTCATCTCCACCATGAAGGTGCTCTGCCCGGCAGATAGATCGTCGTAAGCTCCCACACGGGTGAAGATGCGGTCCACCAGAGAGAGAGAGGCATAGGCCGCTGGAACGAAGGAACCAGCCTGGGCCAGGATAACCGCGAGGGCTATCTGGCGCATGAAGGTCGATTTTCCTGCCATGTTGGGGCCGGTGAGAATTATGAATCGATTATGATCATTATCCAGGAGCACATCGTTGGGCACAAAGCCGCCTCGCATGCTTCTATCCAGAACAGGATGCTTGAGGCTGCGCAGGGACAGCTTGCCTTCGCTGTTGAACTGAGGCCTCACCAGACCGCTCTCAGAGGCCACATTGGCCAGAGCCACAAGCACATCCAGCTCAGCCAGCGCCGTGGCCTTCTCCTGGATGGTTCGGGCTTGCGCTGCTATTTTCTCGCACAGACCGGCAAAGATCTCCTGCTCGAGGGATATGGACCTCTCCTGGGCTGACAGGACCTTGGATTCCATATCTTTCAGCTCCGGGGTGATGAAGCGCTCCACGTTTGCCAATGTCTGCTTGCGGATGTAATCCTGCGGCACAAGATGCAGGTTTGCTCTGGTGACCTCCAGATAATAGCCGAAGACGTTATTGTAGGAGATCTTGAGGGATTTGATGCCGGTCTTCTCCCTCTCCGAAGCTTCCAGGCGAGAAATCCAGCCCTTCCCATCCCGCAAGAGGGTGTGAAGCTCATCGATCCTGCCGTCAAAGCCGTCTTTGATCACTCCACCGTCTCGCAGATGGGTTGGTGGGTCTTCAACTATCGATCTTTCCAGAAGAGAGACGATATCGCTGCAAGCGCTGAGCTGGCCACGTTGCTCGATCAGGTAGGGTGATGCGCTGTCCTCCAGAATCTCTTGCAATCTAGGCAGCCTTGCCAATGTGCTCTTCAGCACCACCAGCTCTTTGGGACCGGCAGAGCGGCAGGAAATCCGGCTCATCAGCCTCTCCAGATCACATATGCCCTTCAACTCCTCGGTCAGGCTTTCCCGCAGCACGGGATTATTGCAGAGCTCTTCTACGGCCTTGTGCCTTCGTTCGATCGCTTCCAGAGAGAGCAGCGGCATCTGGATCCAGCGGGCCAGGGTGCGTGCCCCCATGGGGGTCTTTGTCCGGGCCAGGAACACAAGCAGCGTTCCCCGCCGGGATCGGTCCCGGATGTTGCGGACGATCTCCAAATTGCGCAAAGTGACCTCATCCAGGACCATGAACTCGGAAGCATTGTAGATGCTAATTTCATGCAGGTGTCCAAGAGCCTCAAAGTGAGTGGAGTGCAGATAGGTGAGAATAGCTCCACAGGCCCGTGCCGCAAGGGGCCGGTCAGCGAGACGCAGCCGCTCCTTCCAGCCGGGACCAAAGCGACTTTCCAGGGCGGCGGATGTGCTCTCCTCTGAAAAGGCAGTCTCATCCAGGATCTGCAAAGTGCAGCCCGGCGATGTCAGAGGAAATGATGCGACGCACTCCGCTGGTCTAAACTTGGCCAGCTCGGAAGACAGGCGCTGTGCAGCAATCTCCGTGGTTAAAAACTCTCCCGTGGAGACATCCACAAAAGCAAGCCCCATTTTGTCTGCATCTTTTACAGCAGCGGTAAGAAAATTATTGCAGGACTCGTCGAGCATGGCAGGCTCAATTACGGTTCCCGGTGTCACCACGCGAGTGATCTCTCTTTTCACCAGCCCCTTGGCAAGCCTTGGGTCCTCCACCTGATCGCAGATGGCTACCTTGTGCCCGGCGCGGATGAGCTTGGCCAGGTAGACCTCCAGAGCATGGAAGGGAACGCCTGCCAGCGGGATTTTGTTCCCAACGTCATCCTTCTGGCGGGAGGTAAGGGTGATGTTCAGGTCGCGGGCGACTACCACGGCATCCTCTGCAAAGGTCTCATAAAAGTCGCCCACCCGAAATAGCAGCAATGCATCCGGGTACAGCTTTTTTTCCCGGTAATACTGCTCCATGAGGGGAGAGAGCTTGGACATAATCCGTTTATGTTCGTGCTTCTCTTATCATATCGCTTTCGGTGCTTATAAAATAGATATACAAGTGCCGCTCTCTTGACACTTGTTTGCCTCACAACTATGCAGTCTTCTCGCCCTCGGCGCTTCCCGTCCAAGAGTCGCTGCCCGAGGAAAATGCCTGGTACTCACCAGTTGCCCAATCTTCGCTCAGATCGAGCTTGAGCTTATAGAGGCTTATGGTGCCCAGAGATACCACATTCAAGTCTAGGGCTGAATCAGCAACACTTCCCGATACAGTTACATCCAGGGTATTGTCGCCCTCTTTGATCTTGCCAGCTCCAAAGACATCATTTTCCTTCTGGAAGAGAACCATGGCCAGTTCTCTCTCTATGCTGTCATTGAGCGTGAAATACCAGCTTCCGCCCACGGCGGTGACTTGGGGTTGGGCAGGGGGTAGCTCCGTTTCCGTGGCGTAGGATGTATCCGCAGATGTTGCGGTCTCTTCGGTGGCAGTGCTGGCTGCAGTCTCTTCGCTGGCCGCCTCTGCCGAAGTCCTGGATTCCTTAGCGCTGTTGCCGCCACCGGTGAGTGTGCTGGGCATGGTCCAATCCAATGAGCTCTTATTTTTATCAAGTTCTCGTTGCGCCTGAGGTGTCGCTGCAAAGCCCGACGGGTTCTTGTATACTGTTACCTCTCCTGAGCTTATCATTTCATCTGCGTTATAACTAGGATCACTCCAGTCGACGCAAAGAGCCGTTACAGCCAGGAAAGCAATGAAAAGCAATGATGATAATATTATGATTTTAAATCTCATGACACATCTACCTTACCTTCTTCTGAATGGTTTTTTTGGTCCTTATGAATGGATGCTTTTCGGACGGATTGACCAGGAATATGTCCAATTCTGCCACCATTCGCGTTGTCATGAAATTTATTAGTTGATAAGCCTGATGGTCATACGACAAACAACGATTTATTATTAAAAATTTAATAAAATTACAGTATAAGATGAATCCTATGAATCTGCCCTGGGGTGTATTTAGTAAAGTTTATATATTGTATATATTATTATATAATATGGATTCTTTTACTACTTGGTTGCTTCGCGGACTTAGTGCAAAGCAAAAGCCGTCCAGGCTGTTGAGAGGATTCCGATTAACTAGATGTCAATGGTTTCTATAACGAACTCTGTTAATAATTTGACGTTTTCGTTCTAATTTTCTCTGTTCTTGCCTCCGAAATCTCCTATATTCATCATATTTTTCATGTTTTTTCGACAGCTAACGCTATGCGGTTAATTTGCTTTTGGACGAATTCAGATTATATACATTGAAAACGATACCTGTGATTATCATCTTGACTCTAACCCTTGGAATTGTGGTAACAGCGACATGCCCTGCCTTGCAGACACACTTAATGAAAGCGTAGAACCTTTTTACAGGTGACCTTTTGCTGGAGATTCGCCTGTTGCGCATTTCATCCTTATATTCTAAAGGATGGCCCCGCGTCGCTTTTTTCATAGCTGTGTCACATCCTTTTGTCTTGGCACCTGAGTATCCTTTATCTGCATATCGAACCTCACCTTCTTGAGCTAAGTCTACTTGGCTATCGTGAACATTAGCAGCTGTGACCTCAATCCTTCTAACCATACCAAATTTCTCGTCCATGGCATCATGCAGCTTGTAACCGAAAAATGATTTGTCTCAGCAAGACGCTCTCTGAATTTCCATATCGTTGTGGAATCTGGAACGACCTATGTTGTGCCAAGGAACACTCTAAACGAGATGCGATCTGCTAATTCGCGTTCAAGTTGTTCATCGGAGAGACTGTAAAGCTGTTGAATGAACAGCGACTTAAGCATCACAATTACATCGAGGTTTGGGCGGCCACCGCGGCCAGTATTGTTTTTGAACATGGCTTTAAGTTTTGCCCTGAAGCCCTCCCAATTCACTTTACTCCCAATTTCAACAAGTCTGTCTCCAAGCCTTTTGATGCGTTCGTATTCCTGCAAAATGGCAAAATCGGTGAGGTTCCTCATACATTATTTTATAATATTAGTACTATTCAAACGTTTCGATTTAATCGGGTTTTTCGGAATTCTCTTAAGAGATTTTAAAGCAACCATAATTGCCCAATTATCTTAGAGAATTAACTAAAAAGGAAAAAATTATATTGGCGTAAGATCGTCTATTCGCATGTATCGAGCAGGCTCTTCTTCTTTCCGCCCCTCTTATCACCGAGCTTAATTGGATCAACCTTCGCTTCTTGCTCTTCCTTCTTCGGCTTCTTTTCTTCGTGGTGCGTCAATTTACAGCCCCCATTTGTTATAACTGCTGATCATAATTATAACTTACGGTTAACAATATAAACATTTCTGGAAAACATTGAATGCTCCGTGAATAGGTCCGATTGTCGGTCGTCTTAGGTGCGTTCCCGTGGATCTAGTTGCAGCCTGGCCAGCCGCGTATCATGATCAGATGAAATTATTCAATTAGTACGTGTTTAGCTCTCGCTCGAATTTTCGAAAATTTCCCTCAAAATTCATTTAGACCAGAAAAATTAAGTAATATAATGGTAATATTCTTTTTTTGGGAGTATAATTGAAGGAGAGATCATTAAGCAACTCCAAGAACAGAATGTGCAATTAAAGCGTGAGAATGAGTTGCTTAAGGCGAAAATCATTGAGCTTGAAGCCCGACCAATATGAGAATGCACACACACCGCCAAGTCACAGACGTTGCGGCAATCGGAAGAAAGGCAAAGGCAACAAGGGAAAACCCGGCCAAAAGATCGGTCATAAAGGCTTAACAAGATCTTATGCTGCACCAGATAGTCAGGTAGAGGTTACAGCAGATCGCTGTCCGGATTGCGGATCTGAGCTTGGCTCTCCTTTCCGAATTGAGTCGAGGATAATCGAGGATAATCGAGGATATTCCCGAACCTCAGCCAGTCACGGTCACAGAATACAAAATAGCGCATTACAGGTGTCCTGGCTGCCGGAAAGAATTTGTTGCTAACGATACAAATTGCCCGCATGAAGGTAGATTTGGAAACAACACAATTGCGCAGGCTACGCTACTAAAATATGAGGAAAGGCTGCCTCATCTAAAGGTAGAATGTACACTGAACAGAATGCATGGCCTGAAAATAAGTACTGCTACGATATTTGATTTTACCCGTCGCGCTGCCGAAGCAGTTCAACCGGAATCCGTGTCCTGGGAGAAAAACATTGGATCTGGACATTCACTACGCCCTCCTAGACATTTTTTGTGATTCGAAAGAGTCGAGGTACGAAGGTCCTGATAGAAGTTCTGACAAGTAGATTCAAGGGAATAATCGTATGTGACGGGTGGAAGCCGTATGCCAGATTCACAAAGCGATTGCAGCGATGCTGGGCATATCTACTTCGGGAATCGAAAGATCTCTCCGAGAAACGAGGAACGCTGCGGCATTGGATCGGGAACGTGTATTCAATCGAAAAAGTGCAGAGATTCATCGGGAAAATCAACAACGGACTTGACTACTGGTTCACGCTTATCATCAATCCTGGCGTAGAGCCGACAAACAATCTGGCAGAAAGAGCATTTCGACCCCAGGTCATCTTGAGAAAGATCTTGGGCACGCTTCGTAATGATAAAGGAACCTCGATTCATGAGCGAATTATGACGACACTGGCAACATGGGGACAAAGAGGCTGGATTGTCTCCAAATGCTTACGGCAAAGCTAGCTAGCTAAACACGTACTTCAATTATAGCGCAGAAAAATGGGAAAAAAATTAGTGGCTCTTCTGCTCCAGAATGCAGGTGGGATCCTCGGCCAATATATCTGCATGATAGTAATAGGCCTTCTGGCGGCATCCTCCGCACAAATCAAGGTACTCGCAACTTCCGCAGGCGCCTTTGAGCTTGGACTTGATATCCCGCAGCGCCTGCAACTCGGGTGTTGGATGATCGATCCAGATATCCCGGAATGTACGCTCCCGTACATTGCCCACCACCACTTGGGGCATGAAATGACAGGGATGCACATCACCCCGCTGATTGATATTGGCAACCTTCACTCCCGTAGAGCAGCCTCCGGCATTGGTGAGCAGCTTTCTCACATTCTCTCTGCGGGTATCATCCTTTAAAAGTTCCAGCAAATAGGCCCCATCCATAGGCGAGTCAGTGGTCAGAATCTCGATGTTTTCGCCTTTCAGCTCCTCTGCCGCCTCGGCCAGCAAACGAATTACGCTACGCCTTTGTTCGGGCGTGACATCCCTCTCAGCTATCCCCGCACCCCGGCCAGTTGGGACAAGGTGATAAAGACAGAATCTGGGGATACCCTCCTGCAATGCCAGATTGAGCAGAGCAGGAACATCCTGCCAGTTGTCACGAGTGAGAGTGATTCGCAGGCCGGTCTTCAGGCCGGCATCGCGGGCGTTCTTGATGCCCTGCAAGGCCCGAGCATGCGCTCCAGCCACACCTCGGAAGGCATCGTGCTGCTCCGGCTTAGCCGCGTCCAGACTCACTCCCACGTATCTGATCTTAGCCTCAGCCAGGAGCCTGGCCACCTCCGGGGTGATCAGAGTTCCATTAGTGGAGATGACGGTGCGAAGGCCCACCTCGCGAGCATGGAAGGCCAGGGCATAGAAATTGCGACTGAGAAGAGGCTCTCCGCCGGTGAAGATGAGGATGGGCACCTTCATATCCGCCAGCTCATCCACCAGATGTATGCCCTCTTCCAGAGACATCTCCTCTCTAGCCTCGCGACTGGCATCCATGTAGCAATGCTGGCAGGCCAGATTGCAGTGCCCAGTCAAATTCCACATCACCACAGGTTTTGACTGAGCAGAGAACCGCAGCAAATCCGGCGGCAGATTCTGGCACGACTCAGAAGCGCGCAGCGCTTCCCAAACAGTGGCCTGATCCGCCAGGGCTTTGGAGAATATTATCATTTTATTGGGCCAACTCCCTCAAAACGGAAAGCATAGCTTCAAATGTAAAATTTTCCGGCATTATGTCCACAACCACACCCAGCCGGGTCAGCTCTTCGGCAGTGGGCTTGCCGATGGCAGCCACCGTCCCGGCTGCGAGAGCCAGACGAAGCTGCTTTTCCAGGCCCATTGCTTCTGCCCTTTCAATCAAAAAGCGAGCAGTTGTTGAGCTGGTGAAGGCAAAGATGTCCACGCTATTTGCACTCTCTATCAGCTCGTCTAGCAGAGGGTCACCGGATGGCACAACCTCGTAAAGGGCAATGTCATCCACATAAAGCCCCGAAGCTTTCAATCCCTCCGAGAGGTATTGGCTTCCCTGAGCGCTGCGCAAGAAGAGAATGCTCTGGCATTTTCCCCGTAGCATTTTCTCCATTCCTTCTGAGCTGTACTCCTCAGGCACCGTTGCCGTCAAGCCCTGCACAGCCAGAGCCTGGGCAGTCTTGGGCCCAATGGCCACGATCATCTTCTCCGCCAAGGCCCTTCGAAGATCAGGGCTATAGAGCGCCATATTCACACCGTTGGCGCTGGTAAAAGCCACGCATTCTGCTTTGCCTACCCGATCTCGCAGATCATCAGGCAGCGGCTTTTTGGCGATGGCAATTGCGGGTGCTGAGATAGGCGAGAATCCGTAGCTTTCGGCGAGAGCTGCCGACTCCTTTTGTTGAGCGGCAGGCCGAAGAATGGCGATCTTCTTTTTCACCAATTTCCCAGCAAGCAAGACCACCTCGCCCACGACCAGTATAGCCGGCGACTCGATCATCGCCTCTTTGGCCTTTTTTGCGATATCAGCTAACGTTGCAGAAATCATCCTCTGCTGCGGCCAGCCACCCTTTTCCACCATTGCCGCCGGAGTCTGGGGCGATTTTCCTGCTTCAATCAGGGCCGCCACATTTTGCTCCAGTCGAGAGACGCCCATCAGAACAACCAGGGTTCCACCCAGCGCCGCAATGGCCTTCCAATCCAATGGTGCCTCTTTTCCCGGCTCCTCATGGCCGGTCACAATGGTAAGCGATGAGGCCACACCCCGATGGGTCACGGGAATTCCTGCCAGTTCAGGAGCAGCAATGGAGGAAGTCACACCAGGTACAACCTCAAAGGGTATGCCTTTTTCCTGCAAGGCCAGCGCCTCTTCCCCACCCCTGCCAAAGAGATATGGATCTCCGCCCTTCAGCCTAACTACGATTTTTCCCGCCACTGCCTTCTCAATAAGAAGCTGGTTGATGCCTTCCTGATTCAGCTTATGCCTGCCGGCGTTCTTTCCTACGTCGATCAATTCCGCTTTAACCCCTTCCAGCATCCGAGGATCAAGCAGCCGGTCGAATAAGACCACATCAGCTTGCCCTAGCAGCCTTTTTGCCTTCAGGGTCATGAGCTCGGGGTCCCCAGGGCCAGCTCCCACTAGATAAACTTTACCGCGTGCCAAATTCCTTCACCGCCTCGTCCACCAACTCTCGTCCTCCCATCTTCATGAGCCTCTGCCCTATATCCTCTGCCCGGCTCAAAGGATCATCATCCTGCAGAGAGATATTTTCATCCAATCGCACAAACCTCTTGCCGTCTAAGGAGAGTACCTCGGCCAGGACACGCGCCTTTTTGCTGGAGACAACGGCGTGCACTGCCATAGGCACCACGCAGCCACCTCCTACCGTTTCCAGGATCTTGCGCTCAATCATGGTCTCGGTTCTGGTGGGTGCATCATCCAGCAATCGGGAATAATATTCCGCCTTCGATCCCTTCTTGGCCACGACTATTATGGTTCCCTGGTTGGCAGAGGGAACGAACCACTCATCATCCAGTCGCACGTAATCATTTTCCAATCCCATCCTCTCGAGGCCTGCTTTGGCAAGGACTATGGCATCATAGTTGCCTTCATCCAGTTTGCGCATTCTGGTCTGCAGATTTCCTCGCAAGTTTAATATTTTCAGATCAGGCCGGGCTCGACGAAGCTGAGCAGTGCGACGCATGCTGGAAGTGCCCACGGTTGCTCCATCTTTCAACTCTTCTAAGCTTTTTACCGATCCGTCCCGGCAAAGCATTACATCATAAGGCGAATCGCGTTTCAGGATCGCGGAGATGGTCAGCTCTTCAGGCCTTTTTGTGGGCAGATCTTTCATGCTGTGCACAGCCAGATCGATCTCACTGCTTAGCATGCGCTCATCTATCTCCGCCACGAAGACGCCAAAACCGGTAAGCTGGTGCAAAGGCTTGTCAAGGAAGACATCTCCACTGGTCTTGACCAGGGTCAGCTGTGTCTCTACGCCTAAGGATAATAGCCCATCCTGCACAATTTGAGTCTGGCGCAACGCCAGGGGGCTGCCCCGGCTGCCCACGATCAGCTTTTCAGACAGGACCTAGTCGCCTCCAGGGTGGTTTCTATGACCTCTGAGTTGTGAGAAGCCGAGATGAAATCGGTCTCGTACTGGCTGGGGGTAAGGAAAATGCCGCTACTCAGCATGCGACGGAAAAAGGCCAGATAGCCGTTCTTGTCACATTTCAGGGCCTCTATATAATTATGGGGCTCTTTTCCAAAGAATATCTTGAACATGGAGGCTATGCCTACTACGTTGTAGGGCAGGTGAAGGTCGTCTACAATCTCCTGCAGCCCTTCTCTCATCTGCTTTCCGGTGATATTGAGCTTCTCGAGAACCTTTTCTTTTTCCAGAACGTCCAGGGTGGCCATACCGCAGGCAAGTGAGACTGGACTGCCATTGAATGTTCCTGCCTGATAGATGCCCCCGCCGGGCGCCACCTGCTCCATCAGATCGCGCCGGCCGCCAAATATGCCCACTGGAAAGCCGCCACCTATGATCTTGCCCAGTGTAGTAAGGTCCGGCCTAATTCCAAAGAGCTCCTGTGCTCCGCCCAGAGATAGACGAAAACCGGTTATGACCTCATCGAAGATGAGAAGTACATCATGCTCCTTTGTGAGACGTCGCACCCCCTCAAGATAACCCTTCTCCGGCAGGATTGGGCCGATATTGCCCAGGACGGGTTCCATGATCAGACAGGCTATCTGGCCGGGATGGCTGAGCAGCACGCTCTCCAGGGCAGCCAGATCGTTATAGGGCACTTGCAAAGTGTTCTTGGCAGTGTCAACCGGTACTCCCTTTGAATCGGGAATGCTCAGAGTGGTAGCTCCTGAGCCGGCCTTCACCAGTACGCTGTCATGTGCTCCGTGAAAGCCGCCCTCTATCTTGATGATTTTATCGCGGCCCGTAGCGCCGCGGGCCACACGAATGGCTGCCATGGTAGCTTCCGTGCCGGAACTGACAAAGCGGAGCATCTCCATGCTGGGATAGAGTCGGCTTATTCTCCTTGCCGCCGCAACCTCCAGCAAGGAGGGCGTTCCATAGAGCCAACCGCGGGTCATCTGATCGGCAGCAGCCTTAACGATGGCTGGATGGCAGTGGCCCAGGATCATGGGCCCATATGCCAGGCAGTAATCGATATACCGATTTGCGTCCGCATCCCACAGATAGGGGCCTTCTGCTCGGGCCGTGTAAAAGGGACAGGGCGATATGGCGCGCACTGGGCTGGATACACCGCCTGGCATCACCTTTTTGGCGCAATCAAAGAGCCGGATGGAAGAATCAATTTGCATGAGAAGAGATACCTTGCGGGGCAGATTAATCAAACTTGCGAGCCGTCTGATCCCAGGTATTCTTTATAATTAGTCATATACAGATGCTGTTTCAGTTTAACGCATGTTGTTACTATTATTATTTACGAAAAGTATATATAATATCAACTACAATCCTAACTATATTAGTATTATAAGCCAGTGATATGAATTAAAGCAATAAAAGAGGCGAGTTGGCTCGGCTGCAGAGTAATAATATAAGATATATGTTAGAAGGGATGGCACGAGTTATAAACCTGCTCCCTGCCAACCAGCCTCTTCCACTTTTTTGATAACCATGCGCAATGGCTGATCTGTCTCGCAGGCGATTCTCCGGCAATCCTCATACTCCGGCTTGATGCTCAACAGCTCGTCGTCCAGGCGGCTTATTTTAACCTGAGCGGTGAATACTTTGCCGCAGATATCCACCTGCACATCTCTTTGCTCCCGCTCTGCCACCAGACGATGGATGCTGGGAAAGATGCGCACCCCCAAGGACCCTGTCTCTCGCATCATTACTTTGGCCAGCAACTGCATATCATCGTGCCCAGCAATGGCCCGGATCACAGATCCTGCACGCCCCTTCTTCATCAAGGCAGGCAGGACTGAGACATCCAGGGCCCCGGCCTGCATGAGAAGCTCAATCAAATGGCCCAGCACCTCGCCGGTCACATCGTCCACATTGGTCTCAAGCTGCACAATTCTATCCCCCTGCGACATGTGATTTGCCGCTATGTGCTCTGCCGCCATCTGAGGTTCGGGGAGAGTCTCCGCGATCATGGACCGCAAAACATTGGGAAGTATCAGCTCTCTCTTGCCAGCGCCGTAGCCCACCCTCTTTGCTCGGATGAGGGGAAAGTCTGGCACAAATTCATCGACTAAAGTTGCCAGCAGGGCTGCGCCCGTGGGAGTGAGCAGCTCCTCGTCCACCGGCCCTCCCTTCCAGGGTATTTCATGCGATCGCAATATCTCCAGAGCCGCAGGCCCAGGTACGGAAAGCAGGCCGTGCGCCGAAGCAACATAGCCCCCACCCACAGATACCGGCAGGGAGAGTACGCGCTCAACGGCGAGGCTTTGCAGCGCAGCGCAAGATCCGGCGATATCGGCCAGAGCATCCAGAGCACCGATCTCATGAAAGTGAACCTGCTGCGCTGCCACGCCATGCACCCGGCTCTCAGCTTCGGCCAAGATGTCCAGGGCCCGGAGTGCATTTTCCAGGGCTTTGCCCCGCAAGCTGGAACTATGAAGGATGGATACGGCATCGCTCACGGAATGAAATCTCTTATCTGAGATGACACGCACCCGGCTGGCCATGATGTGGCTCTTCTCCTCACGAGAGACCTCCTGTCGGCAGCCCACGGACTGGACAGCTTCGCGAACAGAATCCGGATCTGCCCCCAGGTCAAGAAGAGAGGCCATGATCATATCTCCGGAGGCTCCGGCGCACGGATCGAAGAGGAGGACTTTCATGGCTGGAATGCTTGCCTGTGATGTTAAATAATGATTGGTTTTTGGCGCCACCAAATGAAATGGAGCACTGACCCTATGCAGCATGGCCAAATATCAGTTTAACCTGCAAACATGGCAAAAAAGATGGTGGACTGAAATGAAAAAATCGCAACTTGAACGGTGTCTCTCTGTGATGAAAGCCTTGTATAAGATCGATCATGCCCGTGATGTGCCTGCCGATGTGCGACGCTTCTGGCTGAAATCCCTGGCCAATAGAGCACTGGCTGGGGTGGAGCAGCATCTTGGCAGTGGTGACCCCAAGGCAGCATTAGGTGCGGCCAAATACAATTCTGCAGGGCACCAGACTCTTGGGTGAGACAGAGCTGCCTAAGGATGGCCCAACGAGTCCCGATGCAGTGATTATGAAGGGCCTACGACGTGAAGCCCGACTGGAGCTTGCCGCCAAAGAGGGACCGGCTATGCCAAGATTGTTCGATCCATTTAGGAGGAGGAACTTTCGGCCAGTGGTCGAGGATTTGGCTAAGAGGAAATTGAAGTAAGCGATGGCAGAAGCGGGGTTTACATGACTGCAAAACGTGACTACAAAAGGAAGACAGGGAGTACCATGGCAAACCTGAGCAGATCAAGGCTAGGGCACAGAGAAATGCTGCAAAGGCAAAGGTAGGGCTTGCCGTTGGCGATAAAAGAGATTGCGACCACAGGAACCCCATTTTCGATGGTGGAAGCCATCGAAGGGACAATCTGCGAGCTGTGGCAAGGAGCACAAACCGCAAGAAGGGTGCGAAATGATAGATATTTCGGGACCTATTTATCTTTTAAAGACATTGAAGCTGACCCCGGAAAGTTCAAGAAGCCTCGA
>JAQTXY010000120.1 GCA_028688535.1 Methanothrix sp.
GCAACATGGAACTGGGAGCTTGCATCTGCCAGGCCCAGAGATATCACCGCAATATGTCGGATAGGATCTGGTCTTGACTTCGGTAGTCTTTTGCAGGTGCTCGGCATGGGTGTACATCTCCGTCAGCACAACGCCTATCCTGTAGTTCTGAACGCAGAGCTTCTCGACCCACTTTTGATCATAAGTGCCGGTCTGATAAGAAACAGGCATATACTCGAACTCCGCCTCCTTTGTGAAGTTGATGTAATCCTTTCGAATGCTGTAGTCAACCCACTGTCCCCTGTTGATTACAAAACGCGGATAACATCCTGTGTCTATTTGCCGCTCTCCCTCTAATTCCGTCTTCTCAGTGATAACATTTCCGGAACCCGATTCCTTTTCGCCCATCTTTTGGCCGTTAAAGCCCGTCTGGGTGGAGACGATCATCTCCACATTCTTGTATCCCACGCCCTTGACCGATGCCTTTTCGTACATGTAGTTGGCAGAGCAAGCAAGTCCCATCATGGCCATCATCACCACCACCAATAACACAAGCATCTTCTTCATCTTCTCCATTTTATCCCTCCTTAACCAGGACTCCTGATGAAATGCAAATGCATCAAATTAAGGCACCGTCTGCTCTGCCCCGCACCTTTCTGGCTACCTTCCTTTTACCAGAGCAAGAACCCGGCATATCTCACTGCATAAACCACGCCCACCACTATCACCAGCAGCCCAAAGAATTTGGTGGTCCAGGCCCCGATGGAGACGTATTTCTCTCCAATTCTTCCTCCCACTGCTCGGGAGAAGGTGGCAATGGGAATAATGGGCACGCCATGTCCTATTCCGAAGATGAAAAGCATCACGCCTCCTGCCAGGGGGGTGATATTTTGCGCCGCCAGCCAGATCAATACCGGCAGAACCATGGAGAGGGCGCAGGGTGCCCAGCCCAGTGCAAAGAATATGCCAAGCGTGAAGGCGCCAATGAAAGAGGAGTGCTTGAATATAGCCACGGAGGCCTCAACCGACCTTTGCAGCAGGCTTTTCTTCGCCTCACAGTACTCCCCTTCTCCTCGATAACTCCGAATTCGAGCCCTCACAGGCTCCAGGATCTCTTCCAGTGGCTTGATGTTGCTGATGCCCAGAAGTATCATGATAATACCGGCTATCAGGTCGAAGACCCTGGAATCTCTTATGAACAGGCCCACCTGAGAGATGAACAGCCCCAGCACAAAGAATACTGCTGCCATGCCAAAGGTGAAGGCAATGCCTATCATAAAGCCCTCTCTTGAGGTAGAGACGCTCTTTCTCAGGTATTCATCCTTTCTTCTTATGGTCATAACATAGGAGAATACAGCGATCATAAGAGCTATGGAGCAGGGCGCAAGCGATGTTAGTATGCCCAGCAGAAACATACCGAAGGCGGAGACATCCTGCTGGAAGACTTCTCCTTCCAGGCCCTTCCACGCTCCGCCGTTCACGTCCTGTAGCTTCTGGTAAAGCTTCTCGGCGCTCTGCACGCCGTCTTGCACGCCCTCGCCTACCCGGTAGACGTGATAGACAGCAGCGATATTGCCGTCTTTATCTATGAGAAGGAGTGTGGGATTAGAGGAGCCTCCTCTCACATTCCAGTAGTCTAAATACTTGCTGGTAATAGTGTAAGGCTCAATATCCTCAGCCCAGGGCCAGGAGATATTGACCTTCCACCACTTCTCAGCCAGGGACTTGCCGTCACGTGAGTAGGAATTCTTCCGCATGTTCACGGTGGCCAGTTGCACCTCGGGGTGCAAGGCCTTGAGTTTTGCCAGCTCCTCTACCTGTCCTTTCAGGGACTCTTCGCATTCTACACAGAGTGGAATCTCGATGTTGGTGATATGCAGGATAAGAGGCGCACCGGCAAAGTCTGAGAGCGAGAAGTTCTTGCCGTCAACTCCAGTAGCAGTAAACTGCGGGGCCTTGATGGCATCGGCAGCAAAGACTGGACTGGAAAAGAGTGCCTGGCAAGCCAGGACGAAAAGGAGGACGAAAGCTGCTGATTGCAGCTTTTTTTTGCTAGGTTGGGCGATTATCAGTATCACTCTCAGATCCAGGCGGCACTATTCTGCTTGTAGTAGTAGATGGCATCCTTCACATAAGCGTCGATCCGCCCCTCGCTCATGGCATCAATTTCGCTGCGCCAGACTACCCCCACCTTCCCATCCGGTCCCTTGGCCAGAGTTATGAAGATGGTCGTTGGGACGACCGGCTTTCCCATGCCGTACGGATCATAAACATCCAGGATATCGATCGCTTCTTGCAGGCTATCTCCTTCTCCCAGTATGTCGTAGTAATCGAGATCGCCGCTAAAGCTATTCGCAGCGGCTTTAATTCTTGGCGTCTGGGTCAGGCAGGGCACGCAGTTGCTGCTATGAATCAGGATGAGGACCGGCTTTTCCTTGAGAGCCTTCACAATCCAGTCCAGATGTTCTACCGCCTTGCCTGAGTTTTCATTCTGATCGGGATATGTCATCCACCAGTCGTCATCTCCTGAGCCCACGGCATGCGCAGGACTGTAGCTATTCCAATCCTCGGAAAGGGCAATGTCCGTTGCTACGAATACTGTTGTAGAAAAGGCAGCCATTGCCACCAGAAACAATAATGTGAAATTCCTGAATCTACTGAGCATGATTTAAACCCCCGAAATATCGTCTGCTCCTTTAATCGGCTAAATATTTAGAGCTTGTCTTCGACCAGCCCGAGAATTCCTTAAGAGACAAGAGAATTCAGTCTGGCTTTAGGTTTGCAGCATAGAAACATTAACGTGGACCAGGATGTGACGATCATATTTATCGTTTTTGGGGCAGAGATGTTTCCGTGGGACTGAGGCTAGAGAAAACCAAAAAGGACAATGAAGACTCTTCAGGCTGCCTTTTTTTGCAGCCTGACGCATCTTTCATCATGTTTTCTTTATCAATCCCATTTCCATCAGCTTCTCGTTGATCCTGGCATCAACCATGCTGGCAATTTCTTCATCGCTCTTTGCTCGTTCATGGGATTTTTTAGTATCAGCCGAAACGACGACCTCTTTTTGGAAGATGCGCAATGGATTGATAAAGAAAGGCTTTTCTCCATCCCTGAGTCTCTTTCTGGCCTCCTTCAGCTCGAAGACAAAGCCGCTCGTCTTGCCAGAGCCATCCGGACCAAAGAAGAAGGTCTTCAAAGCCTGCTTGGATTGCTCAGTCAGCCTGACCTGATCTGCTTTTCCATCTTTTCCGCTCTTCTCTTTTATCTTCTCTTTGCCTTCGTAAAACAGATCCTCTGGCCTTTGGCTAATATACTGCAAGGCAAGAGTAATTACTTTGCAAAATCTGTTCTCCAGAGTATTTTCCTTAAGGTAAGCTTTTGGATCGTCTCCGTAGGGATTTCTAAGCAATATAAGAATTTCGTTTTCCCCTTCACCCATCTTTCTCATCGGCCATATATTCAAAGCAGCGATGCCAGTCTCCTTGGAGAGCGCCTCCCTTATTTTCTCTGAATCAATAAAACCCCGGCAGAAGACCATGGCAAAGTCCGACTTTTCCGGTGTGCAGCCAAAGAGCCTTCCTTCCTCACTCAAGGCCTTTTTAATGAGAGCCTCCTCCGGATTTTTGCTTCTCGGCATTGATGCATAAAGTGGCACATATATGGGCGGTCTGCGTAGTCCTCCAGAGGAGTGCTGCGCTATAGCCTGGCTGGGTGGAATCTCATCAGGATAGTCTCGAGCTGCCACTATCGGCTGCATGATTTTATGAATAAAGCGATTGGCAGAAGCAAAATCCTTTCCAAAATTCTTCAATAAAATTTCATTATCGACGATGATTACGCCATTGGCTCCGCTGCCTTTTGTTAGAAGATCGTAAAGAGCACTTATTGCAGCCAGGTTCCTTCTGCCTTCCTTTGAGAATTGGGCTTTATCGGCAAAATCTCCTAGTTCGGTCAATACGCCTAAGACAAATACAGGATAGTCCGCTTTACCTTCATTTCTGATGTGGTTGATGATCGGATTAATAAAGCCGGTTCCGGTTCCTCCACCGAAAGACACGATGAACAGGATCCCGTCGCATTCCCCTTTGCCAAGAGTGGTAAAGTCTCTTATGACATTCCAGGCACTGTCGAATATGGGATTGGGTGCCTGGATAGAAGTTGGACCGTTGCCATTCGAAGCCCCTCCTTTAGATTCAACCATCTCCTTAATCATGGTCCGGTTGACTGTATCTTGTATCTGCTCATCGGTATCGAAGATCTCAAATATGGCTTTCAAATACTGGGCGTCTCTTACAAAACCCTGTTTCTTTACGTCATAGCCGTATTTCTCCCGGACTATTCTATGAACCTCGCAGCCATCGGTTACGGCATCATGTGGAATATAAAAGCATGGGTAGCATCCATCGTTGAGATCTCCGAAGAAATGCTGGATGTTTTTAGCATCGTTCTTGTCCGCCTCAAGCCAAATGCCCTGTATCATGCCAGGGGAGACGTACTTCGCCTCAGTAATACGGGAAAGAAGCTGGAAATCCAGATCCACATTTCCCAGAAACTCCTGAGTGATCTTGCCGCCTGCTCCGCCAATTCCTACAATGCATAGTTTCATCTTCTCGCCTCCCAGGCCTCTTTGTAGATCGGCAATATCAGGATAGCAGCCGATACGATTATTAATAGAAGGCTAATGAGCTCGACAACCGCCGAACGATTTGGATATATTGTGCCCAGATAGGCCGAAAAAATGACGGAAAAAGACAAAAGAATAGTCGTTAATCCGATCATCTTCTTCATGGCTTTGGAGATGGAATAAAAGCTGTATAATTCCGTTAGCTTGAATTCCCTGATATCTTCAGGAAGCTTATCCACAAATAGAATGATTATTGCGACCAGTAGCGCTATGGACAAGCCAAATATGGCAAATCCCATGGAATTTGAAGCTAATTCAGCTATTTCCATGTAGCTAACGGGCAGGAAGGTTGGGACCAACATGTAGAGGAAAGCAATAGCCACAAAGAGCATTATCCATGAAGCCAGAGCCAGAGCGGTGAAGTTGGATCCCTGCGCCACCGTCATCTCCTTGTAAAGAAGCGACTTGGAAACGGTCTTTTTCTGCAGAACTCCCATCAATTTATGCACCTTGTTCAGGTTATTTATATGCAGGGATCCTGCCAAAACGAGGCCTAATGCCAGCATGATTGTGCCCGCTGCAAATAAATTGTCTGCAGTTAGTGTAGCATCTATCGTATCTATCGGCATTTCTCAGCCCCTCCTCAGCATCTTGCCAATACTGTCGGCAATGCTTTCCCCGGATTTGCCCTGTTCATTTTTCTTGGCACCAGACGTTTTGCCTGATGCCCGCTCGTGAGCCTCAACTCCTTTCTTAAGCTTTCTCTCGATGAAAAAGCTGCCCATTATGATCAGGATCAGCATAGGGACTAAATTCAGGATCATTACCGGACTATAAATGCTGTAGGGCACGATCTTGCCATTGATCACGACTCCCGTCTCATCCATGCTATCTTTTCCGCTCTGATCATATTCCGAGTACTTTACTCTGTAATAGAAAGTCTGCCCGGCATCGGTAACCTGGAATGGCTTGGTATCATTGAAGTTCACCTCGACAGGATCTGGTCCAATTCTGACCTTCTTCGTCTCCACAGTCTTCCATTCATTGTCACCGGTCCTGGTGCTTAGAGTGAAGGTTACGTCATACTCTTCAGGGTTCAGATTCTTTGCCCTAACGTTGAATCCATACTTCTCCCACCAATAATAATTCTCACTGGTAGCGGAAAAGCCCAGCTTATCCACGGAGAGCTTTGGGCCTTTTTTGATATTAGGTCCTTTTAATGGATCTGCAGGATCTTTGCTGACGAAATCAATCCCATCATCATAGCTGTAGTAGTAGGTAAAGTTCTTGCCTGCATCAGCCTCTTTAAAGAATCCATATTCATTTGCTTTGAAGCTTACCGGACCTGGCAACATGTTCAGTGTTTCATTCTTCAGCTCGATGCCGTTCTCATCAAGGATGTGCAGCGTCACATTGAGCAGATCTCCATCGGCATCCTCGATATCTGCCCTGTACTCGATGGGATCATTGTACCTCACAAGGCCAGAGGGAGTAACATTGAAATTGCTCATGACCGGTAAGCTATTGGTAACATTGAAGACCAGCTCCGAATAGTAGGGCGGTTTAAGCCCGGAATAGCTGGACGTGCTCCATTTGTTGACACCATCGCTTACATTCACCTGCACTTTAGCTTCCCCTACATTCTTAAGGTATGCAAAAGAGGGCAGCATACCCCAGATTCTATAGGTCGTGTTGGTCTTATCATCGTACTCATTGGTCTGGATCTTCTCAGGCCAGGAATTGATGCGTTTCCACTTATCCGAACCCGGCTCTTTTACCTCCAGATAAAGATCAAGCATACGGCGCATCTCCAGTGGATTGTTATTGGT
>JAQTXY010000121.1 GCA_028688535.1 Methanothrix sp.
ATCCTCTACCGTATGGGTCAGCGGGCCGATCTGCTCCAGAGAGTTGGCATAGGCCACCAATCCGTAGCGTGAGACAAGACCGTAGGTGGGCTTGAGTCCCACAATGCCGCAAAAGGATGCAGGACAGCGCACCGATCCACCCGTATCCGAGCCCAAAGCGCAGGGTGCTTCGCCGCCTGCCACCACAGCCGCACTGCCGCCGCTGGAACCGCCCGGAACGCGAGTCTGATCCCAGGGATTTTTTGTCGGCCCAAAGCAACTTGTCTCGGTGGATGTGCCCATGGCAAACTCGTCCATGTTGGTCTTGCCCATGATGATAGCCCCCTCCGCCTTGAGGCGTTCAATAACATGGGCATCATATGGAGGGATATAGCCGCGCAATATTCGAGAGCTGCAGTTGGTCTCAATTCCCTTGGTGGAGATGCACTCTTTGATGGCAATGGGCACTCCCGCCAAAAGGCCACTGCCCGGATTTCTGTCGAACTGCTTTGCCTGCATTAATGCGCTCTCTTTTGCCAAGGTGGTAAAGGCATTGAGCGAACTCTTCTCGATCTTCTCAAAGAGCCGGTAAAGGTATTCCTCGCATGATTCGGCTTGGAGCCTGGATTTTAATTCCGAGAGCATGATTACACAATCCTGGGGCTCTTAAAATAGCCATTTTCCGTGCGCGGCGCATTCTCGAGTGCTTGCTCCTGGGAGAGGGAATCATAGGCAGCATCCTCTCGAAAGATATTAGCCAGATCTACCACGCGGTAGGTGGGCTTTACGCCCTCTGTGTCCACCTCATCTAGCTGGTGGAAGTACTCCAGAATGGTATTGAAATGCTCCACTAATCCATCTTTCTCTTCATCCTCGATCTTGATGCTGGCAAGCCAGCTGATGTGTTCTACATCTTCCCTGGTGATCATGTCATCCCACGCATTTAACCATCTGCATGCTCGCTTCCTTTATCCAAAATGTACAAGGCGCTAAGGATCACCTTATCAGATATAAAGGCTCTTTTCGCCAACCACCCGAGCTATCTGATCTATCTGATCGAGCGCCGGGTTTTTTAGCAGGTGGGTGTTTTTGGTATTGTGGTTTCCCATGCGTGCCAACCAATCTGCTAAATTGATATGGAGCCCTGCAAAGCCAAAAGCCTTAATAATTCTCGCGAAAGAACACACGAAAGGATTAATATTATTGTCTTGGCGGGGTGCTTTCTAGAAGATGGAGAAAATACGACTGATTCTTGGGTGCATATATTAGGAGAATCATGAAAACAGATGTCATTGTGATTGGTTCAGGAATCAGTGGCTTGTTGTCCGCTCTAGCGCTCTCTAGAGAGGGCAAAAAGGTAATGATTCTGGAGAAAGAGAGTTACATTGGAGGTGTATGCCGCTCGTATGACGTTAAAGGCTATCGTGTAGATACTGGCCCGCACATCATAACAAGGCTGGAAAACGGCCCGCTCAAGGAACTGATGGACAGATATTTCAAAATAGTTCCCAAATTTGTGCCATCCGGTAAGTATTATGTAAAAATCGGCAGCGACATAAAGCCATTTCCATGGAGCATAAATTCCTGGCTGACCTTCGGGTTGCTTCCCATGACAGACAGGTTGCTTTTAATGAGGGCGCTGTTTAATATCATGTATCTGAAAAATGCCGGTAAGGATTTTTCCGACATCACACTCTCCCAGATTCTTCCCAATAAAGTCTCAATAACGACACGACGATTTTTGGATTGGCTTTGTTACTTCATGGTTGGAACATCTATAGAAAATGCGCCCATATCTCGATTTGTGGACAATAAGACCAATAATCCCAGAACGGTCCCTTATGTAGGAAAACTATATGACCTGTTTATAAAGGAAGGTGCTACAGACCAGGGATACCCCAAAGGTGGTCTGCAATCCATTATAAGCTCCATAGTTGAATCATTTCCCAAAGATCGTGTGGAGATTAAAACCAATGTTGCCGTAAAAAAGATAGAATGCGGTGAGCGAGTCGAGGGTGTGATTACCTCGGAAGACTGCTTTGATTGCGATACGGCTGTTTATTCCGGATTTTCATCCGACCTACCCTATCTGATTGATAACCTGCCCGTCGAATACATCCAGAATTTGACCTCCATTAAAAGAGTTAATTCCCTTTCCATTTGGCTGGGCTTGACTAAAAAAATCTTCAACAATTATGGTACAGAAATGTGGGTCGACTCCGATCCATATGCCTGGGTAATCCCGACCTCAAATTACGATCCTACGCTGGCACCCAAAGGAAATCAACTGGTAGGTTTCGCGTTTACACTGCCAGGCAGTTATGATGCATCGACAATAAAGAGGAAGGCATTCCAAACGATAGTTGATAACATTCCTGATATCGAAAAGCATATCAATATGATACATTACCAGGAATTGATACCCGAAAAAGCATCCTGGGGCATAAATTGCGGTTTTGGAGACATAAGAACTCCAATAAAAAACCTATATTGTGTGGGCACCGATACCACGAAAAGAAGTGCTGGCGTCAATCGATCGGCATATTCAGTTAGGGAGTTCCTGAAGATCATAAAAGCAGACGGAAATTTGTAATGGTTCAGATCGTTCCTTTTACCTCGAATAATGCCAAAATGGTTCAATTCATATGGATAGTAGGATGTCTGTGGCTTCAATGGCAACCAGGATGCGATATTTCAAGGTATTAATTAATGAACTATTTTGGCCATAAAGATATAATTTTTACGCGGTTTGTCCTTATTGCTTAATCGTGGCATCAATCTGGCGATTCGAACCATTTAAGGTCCTTTGCTACAAAAATGAACAATTAATGAATAATTTGCAGCTATGACTTCCGCACGAAATTAGCAGTTCGTTCGGCTCAGTTATTATATATCGTTCCATGCAGGGGTGGACCAGTCATTACGGCAAAGGACCTGATGAAAGGAGATCGAAACATGAAAGCAATCAGAGATTACTTAAAACATAAGCCATGTTTACGGGGTCAGATCCTTGATCGAGGAGAATTAAAGCGTGTAGCACAAGCCTGCGGACTGAGTCCTCAGCAAGCCAGATTAGAATTAAGAGAGCTGGGATTTATCTTAACACGGAATGATCATGGTATGACTATCTGGAAAAAACTGGAGAATGATTCATGAAACAAGATGAAAAGCAAAAGTTGATGTGATGGCAATTACAAAAATGGATGCCAATGGCAAGGTGCAGCTTCCCTTGTATATTAGGTATAAGCTGGATCTGAATGCTAGTGATAAACTTGCCATAGACCAGCTTGGCGACGGAACTATAATAATCAAGAAACCTGCATCCAGATTGGGACTATAAAGGTGACTATCATTTCAAAAGTTATCGAGTTAATAGACATCCAAAAGACTTATCGCATCGGTGAGAGTGAGTTTGCCGTTCTCAAAGGCATCGACCTGCAGATAGAAGAAGGTGAGTTTATTGCTCTCATGGGGCCATCTGGCAGCGGCAAATCCACACTCATGAACATTGTGGGCTGCCTGGACCGACCATCCAGCGGTCACTTCCTGCTGCTACACCAGGACATCAGCCAGACCTCGGATGATGAGCTGGCCCGCATTAGAAGAGAGGAGCTGGGATTCATCTTCCAGACCTTCAACCTCATAGGCAGAATCAGCGTTCTAAAGAATGTGGAGGTTCCCATGATGCTCAGCGGGGTATCTCGTGAGAAGCGCAAGGATCGGGCTTTTAAACTCCTGGAATCGGTGGGCATTGCCCACCGCAGCAACTTTAGCCCGCAGAACATCTCCGGAGGAGAGAGGCAGAGGGTGGCCATTGCCCGAGCCCTGGCCAATGATCCCAAAATAATTATTGCCGATGAGCCCACTGGAAACCTGGACCTTAAGAACAGTGACGAGGTTATGAAAATCTTGAGCAATCTGAATAAAGAGGGCAGAACCATAATCATGGTCACCCACAACCCTGAGATCACCGAGAATTGCAGTCGCGTCATCAGGCTTAGAGACGGACGCATTCTGGAGACCGCATCATGAAAAAACTAATTTCAATATTATTATTTGTCCTGCTTGCCGCAGGCCTGGCATCATCTTATGAGTACCACATGCCTGTGAACATAGAGGCCACAATGACCCCTGCTGTGCTCCTGCCCGGGGACGAGGCTACAATGGCTGTTGAAATGTCCAACGGAGGCGCCTCCTACGGAGCCGGCAAAGACGCTGGCGCAGGAAGTTCGGCCTCAGGCACGCTGCTCTCCACGCCCCTCAACAGAACCACTCTGAAGAGCACACCGGAACTGAAGGTTCTGGAGGAAGAGCAGAGCGACCTGGGGATGATCGGCCCCAACGATAAGATCACCGTCTACTACAAGGTCAAAGCCGCAGATAACATCAGCAGCGGGACGCATCTCCTCGATTTCCGTGTTTCAGGCGGATATGATGTGATCACTATTAACCGGGAGATTCCCCTCAAGGTAGATGGTACTGCAGTAAGTATGGCCCGAGCTGAAACCGACGCATCCAACTTCAACCTCAATGTGGCCAATCCCAGAGAAAACACCCTTAATGCAGTCACCATTGTGCCTTCCGCCAAGGGAATAGTCTTCTCGCCGGATGAGTATTACATCGGCACCATGGACCCGGACGAGGTCTTTACCATCAGCTTTGGCATAGTGTCGGAGGATGCAGCAAAGCCTCTAAAGGACCCGGTAAACCTGAGCTTTATTGCCAAGTTTAAGAACGGCGACAACTGGCACACCTCCCAAGCCTATGTCACCACTTACACTCCGCCCAAGAATGTTGACAGCCAGAGCAGCTACCTTCTGCCAGCTGGTGCCGTGATTGTAATTGTGCTCATAGCTGGCGGTTATCTGTACCGCAGACGAAAACTAAACGGCAAGAACAACGGCGGTAATGGCAAATCTCAAAAAGATAGTCGGGCGCTTTAGGGACGGTGGCTGATGAATCTTCCTGACATCCTGGAGTTTATTGCCGTCGGCTTTAAGGCTGACCGTTTCAAGACTCTCATGTCCTCCCTGGGAATAATCATCGGAGTCATGGCCATTGTGGTAATGCTATCGGTTGGAGAGGGGCTTTACTCCGGAGTCTCTTCGCAATTTTCTACCCTCGACCTGGATATGATTCGCGTCATGCCGGGAAGTGCCCATTTCGGGGGACCCGGCAGCGACAATGCCAACCGAAATCCAGCTGAGCCTGCCAAGTTTACCGATAAAGACACCAAGGTTCTGGAGAATGTGGTAGGTGTGAAGAATGTAGCTCCGCGAAGCTCCGCCAACGTAGTGGTCGCCTTCAGAAATACCAACTCATCAGCCAGCCTCACCGGAGTCGACCCTGACAAAGAGGAGGACCTCCAAGAAGATGTGGCGCAGGGAAGGTTTCTCACAGGCTCCGACTACAAGTCGATAGTCATCGGATACGGAGTCTCCAATGATCTCTTCCGCATGAGGGTCACGCCGGGAAATAAGATCAGGCTATACTATGAGGATCGCTACATGGACTTCAAGGTGGTAGGCGTCCTGAAAGAGGCGGAACAGACCTCGTTTGGCGGTCCGGGCAGCGATCAGGACAATGTTATGTATATCACTCACAAGGCCATGGAAGAGCTGAAGGGCAAGGATAATTACTATTACGGAAACTTCCAGGTGACTGTTTACGATCCGGAGCAGGTGGAGAGCATCATTGAAAAGATCAAGAATGATCTTAAGAGGTATCACAAAGACGAGGCATATGACGCCACCACGGCGCGAGATATGCTCTCTTCTCTCATGAGCGTACTTTCAATGATCAAATACGCTCTGGCGGGCATCGGAGCCATCTCCCTGCTGGTAGGGGGAATTGGCATTGCCAATGTCATGATGCTCACCGTAAAGGAGAGGATCAGGGAGATCGGCGTCATGAAGGCACTGGGCGCGACCACCAGGGACATTCGCATGCAGTACCTGCTGGAAGCCGGCGTGCTGGGTGCGGTCTCCAGCGTCATCGGCATTGTGCTGGGGGTGACGGTCTCCTATCTCATCGGATCGCTGGCGTCTCTACCGTCGGCCATAACCGTCCAGTCCATCGTGCTCGGTGTGCTCTTCGGGGTGGTAACCACCACCATCGCCGGGGTCTATCCTGCCAACCGGGCTGCAAAGCTTGATCCTATCGAGGCGCTGCGGGCGGAATGAGGACGCCAGTCCGGCGTCCATCTGCCTAATTTTGCAATTTAATGATTCAGTCAGTTGGCCGTGATCTCTCTAAAAAGCATTAGCAAAAAAGTTAGAGCCAGGCAACATCTCAATTCAGCCTAAACCACTTATCACAGATGTCGTCCTTATCTCTGTTAAGTCGTTGCTGTACCTCAATGATATAGACGATTGTGTTTACAGGATGTGTTCAATAAAGTCCATGGAAAAAGAGCACTTTGCGATAAAAATAGAAGAGTAAAATTT
>JAQTXY010000122.1:0-1445 GCA_028688535.1 Methanothrix sp.
TGTTGCTATCTGTATTATTTTAATTTTTCCACTTATTCTGAGCAACTCATCTCTTTTCCAGAGAAAACTGGAATCCAGAAATCCTTATATATGAATAGATTGATATGACTAGTATTAAATCACCTTGGTAGGCTGCGCCGATGCTGAACAAAGAACTCCCAATGATCCCGAGAAACAGATTGCTCCATCCTCAGCCGGGAGATGAGAAGGTCTCCTGCTGCGACGATAGCGCTTGCTGTGAAGCAGAAAATACTCTTTTTCGGCTTTATGGAGACCGAAGCATTGCCAGAGAGCGATGTCTTCAGGTATGCGCAGAGGTAAGAAAGATAGACGAAGAGGAATTAACTGCCGAGATGAAGGTCTTTAAGGCTGTTGCCGATGCGACCCGCCTGAAGATTCTCAAGCTCCTCAGCAGCGGAGAGCTTTGCATTGGTGAGCTGATGCTGGCTCTGAAAAGACCGCAGTCATCCATATCTCATAATCTATCCGTACTCGAGGACGCGGGCCTTGTAAAAGAGAGAAAAGAGGGAAAATGGTGTCGCTACCGGATCTCGGATGGGAATGTCACTGATATGCTCAACTTAGCCGGACGGTTTAAGCGAAAATGATGTTTCAAATGTCTTGATTGTTAAAATGCCGATGGGGTGGACTATATGGTTGGTGGACAGGCAGACGTTAAACTCGTGAGCAACGCCATGGCTAACGCCACGAGAAGAAAGATCATGGCCATGCTGGTTGAGAAAGAGAGAACTAGAGCAGAGGTCGAGAAGGCAGCCGGAGCCAGTATGCTTGATTACCACCTGCAGATGCTTCAGCAGGCGGGCCTTGCCGATATCAAGGATGAGGTGATCACCCTGACCGACTTGGGCAAGAACTTCATGGAAACGAAGGCCGAGAAGCCAGCCCAGGCCAAGAAGGATCTTTCCGGGACAGCGCCCCTGCAGATAACAGAGGTTAGGCAGCTTCTCCCTTGCATTGCCGACACCTCCAAGTTTCGCATCATTGCCCGGCTGGAGCCGCAGCTTGGCGGCGCCCTGAAGCTGCTGGAGCCATTATTTCCGCGGGCCAGATACTCGGAGAGGATCGGAGCCCTCATCATCCAGAAGGGAAATGTTCTCATCACCCTTTACTCCAATGGCAACGTGACCATGACCATGATCAGCAGCGAGGCCGAAGCCCGGACAGTTTTGGAAGGCCTGAAAGAGACCATCAATAAAGCCATCACCAGCGGCGTTACTCCTGTTCCCAGAGAGAAGGTAAAAGTGGATCACGCCGAGGTTTACAAATATCTGCCTAAAACAGATTGCAGGATCTGTGGAGAGCAGAGCTGCTATGCTTTCGCCATCCGGCTGGTAGGAGGAGAGACCGCTTTAGAGAAGTGCACTCCTCTGCTGGAGACTAAATTCGCCACCAGCCTGGAGACGCTGCGAGCCATGCGAGAATAT
>JAQTXY010000122.1:1545-6399 GCA_028688535.1 Methanothrix sp.
ATGCTGGAGGAGAGCGACAGGGTGGTGACACTGGCGAGATGAGATCCTTATTCTTTCTACTTGACAGCGCCCCCTACGGCAGCGAAAAGGCATTCGGCCTGCTCAACGCCGCCGCGGTAAGCAGCAAGATGGATGTAACCGTGGGCCTTTATGGAGACGGCACCTACCTGGCCCTGGCCGGTCAGGACAGCCGGGATTTGCACCTGCCCAACCACTCTGACATCCTCTATGCTTATCCGGAGATGAGAGTGCTGGCCCATGAGCCATCACTGGCGTACCGGGGCCTCATGAGCATGGGTCTGGCGGATAGGGTAGAGCTAATGGATGAGGAGATGTTCTTTAAGGAGATGCTGCAGTCGGACGGCATCATATTATTATGAGGATAATTCTCTTGACAAAAACGCCCCAGAGCGAGCGCACAAGGCTATGCCTGCAACTCCTGGCCGGCTTGGCAGGCTCTGTTGATGTCATGGTCTATCTGGCAGGGGATGGGGTCTACAATCTGCTCGGCCAGGATGGGCCGGATGCTACATGCCAGACGGCCAGCCAGGTGGGTAAGCCCCTCATTATGCTTCTGCCCACGGATAAAATCAAAGCTTGCCGAGAAGACCTGGCTGCTAGAGGTGTCTCAGCTGATGGTAAGGCAACGGTTCCCGCAAATTTCTATGAGTTGCTGGTCGACGACATGATGGAAGAAGGCAGCCGAGTCTATACATTTTAGTCTATTACTACTAGCAGAATGTATTTAATTATGTAATTGAGATACCTTTTGATAAAAAAATTGAATGGGCGATGATATGGGAATAATTTCCGATATACTCAAGTCTCTATTCTCCAATAAGAAGCGAAAAAAGCATGGATTTCATGTTAGCAGTCATATAGATGATGATGAGGAATGGTCGGATGAGGGAGATGATTCCGATTCAGGTGACTATGGCGGTGACAGTGGAGACTGTGGAGGAGATGGCGGTGATGGAGGGGATTAGAGTCTCTCCGCCATAGTTTGAATATGATAGGAAATAAGAAGATCTTCATTTGTTTGGTGCTGATTTTACTCATCTTCATATCAAGCCAAACATGTCTGGCCAAGAATGTCGGCATAACAATTTCAACGACCTTATCAAGCAGTTACCCCTCAACCAATCCTTTACGCCAAGAGACTGTTGACCTGCTAGATTTAACTGAAAATAGCGATAATGAAGCTATAATTGGTGATGCCCTCAAACAGCTTCAAGATGGCGATGTTCTCGTCCTTTCCGTACACTCCAATCCGGAATCATTTGCAGTAGGCCAACGAAAACCCATTCCGAAATGGAGCCAATTTTGGGAGACCTTTGGTGTCAATAAACCGCCTGCACTTCGGGCAGTCATTATCGGCGGATGCATGGCCAATAAGGTAAAAGAAACATATATTCCTGCTAGTGAGGAACAGCTGCAAGCTATCAGGGCAAGCCTAAATGCCGACGCTCTCTTCGCGCCAATTAGCGGAATCAACCCAATTGTGGCTGCGATCGACACAACTACCCTTCTCAAATCGATCTTGGACGGAAAGAAATTTGCCGATATAGATCTGGGTGGCAAATGGAATTATATCTCGTCGCAAGAAGAGGACAGAGACAATTTGAAATGGGAGGCTGACTGCCCGGATATATCCGGTTACAAAGCAGGAGAACTAAGGGTTACCGGTATCAGTGATCAAGACGCAACATCCATTCCAATTGGACAAAAACGCAACGTTGGTGGAAATAACTTCTATGTAAGCCAGAATGATTGCGAAGTCACTTTAAAGTTCAATGACAACGAAATCTCCGGCACAATGGTCAAAGGTGTTGCCAAGTTAAAGAAAAAGGTGAAAGGCACAGTCAGTAAAGCAATCTTGACCCACGATAAGGATAGCCTTCAAGTCCTTCTCGATCAAATAACACCCAGTGGTGTTATTATTACCAGCATTGGGACACTTAGATAGGTGAGGCAATCGTACTGAGGAATTCGACTTATCCCCACCACAATTGATTTATTGTATCTGTGTGCCAATTGTATCATTAGGATTTGAGGACTTATGCTGGAGGGATAGAATATGGTTGTAACGCATCACAGGTTGCCTCTAATAATTATCATTGCCCTGTTGGTGATCTTCATGACAGCGTCTTGGATTACCGCACAAGGGATTGAGGATTGTCATAATTCTAATTGTCACTCTTCAAGGATTTCAGAATGGCAGCAGCGCCTATGGTATGCAGACATATACAATTTTCTTTATGGTGATTGCGAATGCTATTATGCAAACCATGGCGTTTATAATCCTTATGCAGGAGCGACCTCTGCGGTGCCGGCAACTAATGCGCCCACCAATAGCGCAAAAACAGCCGGTGAAGATGCCGCCAGCTTGATGGATGAAGCAAATGTCTTCTACCTGACGGGATCGTATGAACAAGCTGCTGAATCGTATGCCAAGGCGGTCAATATCGATCCCACTCTCTCGAAGGGTTGGCTTAATCTGGGAAATTCCCTGTACTTCCTGGGCAGATACCAGGCATCACTGGATGCATATGAGGCTTTGCTCAATCGTGAGCCGGATAACGCAAATGCATTGGCCGGTAAAAACAATGCCCTTTCCGCATTAGGCAAATCCAATGCCGTTACCACTTAACAATGTACAACAAGGGATCGAATAATTGCATAAAAGCCAGGCGATGTCCATGCACAAAGGAGACCTTTGGTGCATCGACAATCGCTCTTTGTATGATTAGCCGACCGATATCACTCTCTTGTCCAGGTCTTCCAGCTGACTGATCCTTAAAACGACCACATCCATGGCATCTTCAAAGAGCTTCCGATTGATGTCCAGGCCAAAGTATTTCTTGAGCTTCTCAGCTGGAGTCATGGTAGTACCTGCCGATAGATAGCCTATGTAGTCTTTATTGAACTTCTCGGGATTCTCTTTGTATCTTTTGAAGAGAGAAAGAGTTATCGCCTTAGATAAAGCATAGTTGAAGGTGTAGTAGTTATCTGTGAAGAAGATATGCCGGACCATGGTCCATTCGGCGCTATCCCGGTCATAATATTTTATCCTGCTGCTTCTGTACTCCTTGGATACGTTGGTCCATAGTGCATTTATCTGCGTCCCATTCATCTTGCCCTGATCTTTGCATTGCAGATGAGCCCGATGTTCAAACTCAGAAACCATTGGATTGAAGGTAAAGTAGCTAATATAGCCGTCTATCTGCTGGGCCAGCACAGCCACAGCAGTGTCTCTATCGTAATTCTGGATGGCATAATCAACGAAGAGTTCCTCATTGAAGGTGGAAGGGATCTCATATTCGTAATCGGTGCCGTCGCTGTATAGAAAGTCCACCGCATTGCCCATGAGATAAAAATGGATGGCATGGCCCAGCTCATGGGTTATTGTCTTCTCATCCTGTATAAGACCCTTAAAGTTCAGGAATACCAGAGCAGTCCTCTTAAGCGCTGCCATGTTCATGGTAAAACCCCCCGGCTGCTTTTCGGGCCCGGGAAATACATCGACGCAATCGCCGACAACAGTCCTGATGAATATATCGTTAAACGCAGGGTCCATTCCTTCATAGGATCTCTGGATTTCTATCAGGCAATCGGTATAATTTAGTTGTATATTCGGATTCTTCAAAAGCTGCAGGTTCAGATCATAGGGCATGAGTTGATCTAGCCTCAGCTTTTCTCTCCTGAAATCGTAATATCTATCGAAGTCCTGTTTGCGCTCCTTGAAAACGTAGTTCATCTCATCGATCTGAGACTCGTTAAGATAGCTTTCGAACATCTTAGCCTGGTAGCAATCTGTATAATTCAGCTTCCTGGCCAATAGATCGTCCAGCCAAACCTTCCTGCTATAAATATCTGCCATCTCATCGGAAAGGTTCAGAGTGTGGTAGAATCTCTGATCATAGCATTTTTTCCTATTATTTCGGTCAGTATCAGTCGATAATAGCTTGATATAGGACTGAGAATTAACCTGGTAGATCCGCCCGTCGCTCAAGGTTATGTTCCCTGCATTCATGACCTTTCCGGTGATGTTCTTCAATGCGCCGGTCTCAATTTTTGACAGCTCATTGAACCGGTCGGCAATATAAGCTGCATGGCTCTCATTCTCGGGACAGTGATCGGCATAACGCATAAAATTATCCTGGAGGTAGGGCCGAAACTTCTCCAACCTTGGCTGCATCCCAAAGAGCCTATTCCATTGCGAAATAGGCAATGACTTTAGCTTTATGCTGGCATAGGAATTATCTTTGTAGTACTCGACGGAAAGGTTCTGCACATCCGATAGTAGAGCTTCTGAGGATTTATCACTGACATTCAGACTGTTCTTGCCTGAGGCATATGTGCTCAGGATATCAAGCGATTTCGAGAAGTTTTCCTGATCATTAATCCAGTTAAATAGGATTTGCCCGGTTAGATTGCCAAATTCCGTTCGGTAGGTTTTATTGAGCAATATCGAAGCATTCTTCAGTCTCTCTAACTCATCTCTGGCATCTTGATCTTCCTTGAAGATATGGGAAAGGTTCCAGATAGTAGTGATATTGTAGGCACCTATGCTTAAAGAGCCGTCTTGATTTGTTTGATCTTCATTAGCGGAAGTGGCTCCTGTTATTGGGATCAATAATCCACAAATTGGCTCCTCGCTGTTTCATGTGGGTAAATTGAATTTGAGTTTTCCAGTCCTAAGATAAATAGTAGTAATGAAATTTTTTGTTGATCTAAATCCTCTCGCACTATCCTTTGCAGCTTGAATTATGCTATTTGTTCCTTCAAGAATTCCATTATCAATTTTAGTTTTAATATAATTAGTGACTCCATCCCAATGATGCTTTATTGCTT
>JAQTXY010000123.1 GCA_028688535.1 Methanothrix sp.
TGAGCTTTGAGCCGATCCTGGCGATTTTGGCTCATTAGGATCAAAGAGGCAGAGTAGGCAGATTGCAATGAGAATATCAAGTTCATAAAGATAAACGGATAGGGATCCCAGGCTTGCATGTAGGCGGTTGCATTGAGGAGCACCCAGACTGCCACAAGAATCGATTGAATGAGTATGAATCGCCAGGAACCTAAGTTCTCGTAAACCCAATCAGCAAATTTCTCTCCTTTACTTGATGGGCCGGGATCTATATCACTTAGCTCTCGGACAGGTGGATGATCATGCATAAACGGATCTGGGAATTCTAGTTTTCTCAATTTTGAAACCTCCGCAGCAGTCCATATGATTGGACAGCATTATATGCATTTTTGCAGATTTGTCTTTAGGTGCAAAGCCTCTGCATGAGATAACTATAAATAGTCAACCTTCACAGGTTGACATATGCATTTGTTCATCAACGAAAAACAGTTCGAGTTCTGGAAGCTAAGACGTGCCCGGATACCCAATATAACCATAGCTACGAATTTTGGGATCTCCCGACAGGCGGTCTCGAAAGCTCTTCTCACAATGGATGGGAAGATCGAGACCACTCTTCGAGAGATGGCAAAAGCCAACAAAATCGCAATCATAAAACTCAATCCACAACTGGGCGTCCTTCTCGGTCGTTCTATTCCACTAAGCGTAGACGCAATCATCTTTGTCTCCGCAGGCCATGGCGTCCAGGTTTGGTATGAACACGATGGCAACTGCGGGGCATGCGAGGAGTACGCACAATGCATCGAACTGCTATGGGATTATTCTGAAGAAATCGATATCAAGCTCAATCGTACCGCAGATCCCACGAAGATGGCCGAGGAATTATTTGCCAAGTTAAAGGAGATGGTTTGATCGTGAAGTTTGTGGAAATTATTGAACACTGGACCGGGTGGTGCCCAAGGTGCCAGAGAGTGCAGATGGCTTCGAAAATTGATTTTCTATCGGAGGAGACATACATGAAAACACAAAATCGCATGAAAAGCAGGACAAAAGGCATAGCTGCAATTATATTAGTATTAGTCGCAGCATTTGCGGGAATGCGACTGGAGTTCGATAGCATGCAAAATCTGGACTGGTTCTTGAGCGACTCTAAGGCTGTAGAAGGTTACCAGTGGTTGGCGAATAACACAGAGAAAGATGCGACAGTCTTGGCTTGGTGGGACTATGCTGACGGGATTGAGGAGATTGGGCAGCGTAGATCAGTGATAAACGAGGCATCCAAAGGAATTGCGAATACTATTGCTGGCTACCAAGATCCTAAAAAGCCCTGGCATAAGATAGAATATGCTCTATGGTATCCCTTTGAGTCTGATGAGAAGGTCAGGGATGTAGCTGGCTTCTTCATATCTGAGAATGCAACATCGGCTAAGAAGGTCGCCCAAAAGTATGGTGCGAATTACGCACTGGCAATGTCCGACGATATGGGCAAGTATTACCCGGTAATAATGGCAGCTGGCGATAACATACGCGATTACATTAGAATGCCGGCCAACCGAAGCTCCGGTATTACCGATATCAGACCGTACCTGAAGAAGGAAACCGTCTTCACGAGGATAGTCAATGGTGATAATATCGAGGGTTTCACGAAGGCGTTTGACAACGGTCGGATGAGGGTTTATAAGCTGAGTTGATAGGATACCATCAGCATTTCATGTCTTTTTGGATGCTGATATCAAAGCCGCAGATCATGTAAGATGATTTACGGCGGTGGATGAAAAGAGCTCGAACATCTCGTGCTGCCTGGGAGGGAAAGCAAGTAGTTCGAGCCTAACTTAACTTGGGAATAGATGCGATTAAATACTTTTCTGCTTTATTACATATATAACTAATTAAATTTTTATTGATATATTACTTCCTTAAACGCTTCCGATTAACTAGACAGCATTTATAATTATTATTGATTAAACTGTAACTTCATTAAACTCAGAAAGACGCGATGAAATGATGGATGCACCATTCGATCAGAAGCTAAATAATAAATCTGGTCTGGTGTGGAGATCCTTTAACGCCAGAAGTGCAAACCCATACCTTATAAAGGGGAAGCCTCATTTGCAGCTACGAAACCAAGAACACTCCGAGCCGATGGCAAAGCACGTTGTTCTTGGCGGATTAAGAGGATAATAAATGGCAACCATCGAGGAACAGATCAAGGCACTGGAAGAGGAGATCTTTAACACTCAGAAAAACAAGGCTACTGAGCACCATCTGGGCAAGATCAAGGCTAAGATCGCGAAGCTAAAAGCGCAGCAAGAGCTTCAAAAGATCAAGGGCGGCGGCGGGGGTAGAAGATACTACATCAAGAAGTCTGGAGATGCAACTGTAGCTCTGGTGGGCTTTCCCTCTGTGGGAAAGTCAAGTCTGCTCAACTACCTGACTGGCTCCAAATCAGAGGTTGCCGCATACCAATTCACAACCCTGGAAGTCATTCCCGGGGTCATGAAATACAAAGGCGCAGAAATCCAGATACTGGATATGCCAGGTATCATCAAAGGAGCTGCTAGGGGCAAGGGCCGGGGCAGAGAGGTCATTACGGCGGCTCGCGCTGCGGATATAATATTATTATTAGGTGACGTCTTCAACTACAGGCTGGATATTCTGGAGCGTGAGCTTTATGACGCTGGAATTCGGCTCGACAAACAACCACCGAATATTCACATCACACCGGATAAGAAAGGCGGCATAATCATACGTAGCACTGTCAAGCTCACTCAAATGACTGAGTTTGAGATTGCAGATATCATTCGTGCCTATGGAATTGTCAATGCAAATGTCACAGTTCGCGAAGATATAGATACCGATAGCCTGGTAGACTTTTTGGCAGGAAACAGGGTTTATATCCCATCAGTTGTGGCCATAAATAAGTTCGACCTGCGATTCGGGGATGTAGAGACCAGAATCAAAGAAGATCTTGGACGGGATTACCTGCCTATCTCTTGCGCCACTACCCAGGGCCTTGAGGAGCTAAAAGACCTTATTTACGAGAGACTGGGCTTCATTCGTGTCTATCTCAAGCCAAAAGGAGGAAAGGCAGATCTGGAAGAGCCGCTGGTACTCCTGGAAGGAAGCAGCGTCAAATCGGTTTGCGAGCATCTTCATCGCGACTTTGTAAACCTTTTCCGCTATGCTCTGGTCTGGGGCAAGAGTGCAAAGTTTCCCGGTCAATCTGTTGGGCTGGATCATGAGCTCAGAGACTGCGATATACTCTCCATAATTACTAAGAGAAGGTAACAGAATTTGGAAATAGAGGTAAGTTAAAAAAGATGAAGCAACAGATGAATAATCTTTTTGGGCTAACCAACAAGTATATAAGTCGAGCGGTTCTTTAAGAGATGCTGGATTCGTTGATTCAAAGTTATTTGTTGGGATGTTTTCAGAACAGTTTCGATTCATTGAGTCGATCCAAAAGGTCAGTGAATTAAATGTTTGAGAGAAAATATGAAAATAGCGGTAGCAGTGGTAGCAGCAGAGGCGGTTACAATAGCCGTCCAAGAGAAATGACAGACGTTACCTGTTCAGAATGTGGCAAACAGACACAAGTGCCCTTCAAGCCGGATGGATCAAGGCCGGTATATTGCAGCGAATGCTATCAGAAGCATAGACCTGCTCGATCACCTGGTAGATACTAGACATTCAATATTTCTCAATGATCTATTTGTAAGGGGGAGGCATCCGTTTCAGAAGCCCTGATTGAAGACAAATGCTTGGGCTCCCTCTTTCAATTTTTGCTACAATAGTAAAATAATGAAAATTAACCCGAACGAATAATAAATGAGCATGGGGTAGAGTTAAATGAAACAAACCGATACGCAAGATATGGTGAAGTTTGAGGGCATAGTCTCAGAACTGGGCAGGAGAGGGATAGTTGTTCTGATGCATCGTCCCACGCGATGGGGCTATGTTGTGGATGCGGTTATTCCTTCCATCAAGATAGTCATTCTGAGGATGCCGGATCTGACAAAACAGGTTAAAGTGGCCATGAGCCAGTTTCGAGACCTCATTAACAGGCTAGAGAGTGATGGGTATCAGGTCATGGTCATTCCCAAGAATAGCATGGATGAAGCACAGGTAAAAGCCTTCTGTGATAGGATCGCTATTGAGCCGGCTTTGGCTTCAGCTTGAGCGTCAATTCAATAGAAAGTCAGGAAGCTTAATCCTCATGGTCTCTAGATTAGGGAGGAGAAAGTCCACTTTCTTCATCCTGATCATCAATCTTAAGATGGATGCTCCTATTAGCTTGCGGTTTTATTCATAATTATTACTCATTCCCATCCAACACCTTTATTTGATTTAAGAATATTAAGCATTGAGGCTTTAAAAAATGCTTGAACGGCTAACAAAATCATTGCTTGAAGCTCCTATCTTCAAGAGGGGCGAATACAACTACTTCATTCATCCCATCACTGACGGGGTACCCGAAGTCAAGCCTGAGCTGATCCGGGAGATTACCGGCCATATCGTGCGCATTGCCGATCTGGAAGTTGACAAGATTGTGACGGTGGAAGCTATGGGAATTCCCATAGGCATCGGCCTTTCCATTATCTGCGACATCCCACTGGTGATAATAAGAAAACGCAAATACGGTTTACCGGGCGAGATTGAGGTCTCCCAGGTGACCGGCTACTCCAAGTCCCAGCTATTCCTAAACGGTATAAATAGGGGGGATCGAGTCATTGTGGTAGATGATGTCATCAGCACCGGCGGAACTCTTCTTGCCGTGCTCAAGTCGCTGAAGATCGCAGGTGCCATTGTCAAGGATGTGGTAGTGGTAGTGAAGCGGGGCGATGGTGTAAATCGGCTGAAGGCGGAAGGTTATGCTGTCAAAACAATGGTTGATGTCGATGTAAGTGAGAGCCGGGTGACAAGTGTTACGAGATCAGATAATGGCCTGGGAAAATAGGGGTTAGATCCGTCAGCAAGTAAAAAAATGAAATTGGGACTGAAATGAACCGAGAGAAGGGATGTCCGGGAAGAGATATTAAAGAGGCCCAAGATCCTTTGGCAGTCTGTAGCACCAAAAGATGTTCCGAAGGAAAATTAGAAAAAGATCTGCGTGCTGAGACAGTGAAATGGCAGAAGAAGGCGCAGGATCTATATGAGAATGTATCAGGAGAGAGAGAGTTCCAGGAGAATGTCTCTGCATATATTCGCGACTGCCAGTATTTTTTGGAAAAGGGTGACCTTATCAGAGCATTTGAGGCGGTAATCTGGGCCTGGGCCTGGATGGAGATTGGTCTCGAGAAAGGGCTGCTACAGCATAGAGAATGAGGCTCTGGCCTTGCCCATATCGCTGGACAAAGCTTCACCCACCATTAGTAACCTGAAGTTAGTATTATATACTTAGACTTGCCTACATGTATATCAAATGATTACTGACTATCGCGCCCGGCTGGACGAGGCAAAGTCTCTACCAGATATATTCGAACTGGTCAAATCATTGGTCTTGAAGAGCCTGGGCAAGAGCCGGGGAGGGCTGATGCTGGGCATGGCCAACTTAGGAAACCATCCGCAGGGTTTCTTCGGAGGCTTCTTCACCACAGGCAGCAATGTCATCGTCCTTAATAAGATCCCGCTGCAAAGGATCAAAGAGACGCGTCCCGAACTCTATAAGCCCTATGTCTTTCACGTCCTCTTGCACGAATACATTCATTCCCTGGGCTACCTGGATGAGGCAGATGTAAGGTCAAAGGTCTTTGCCATCTCTAAAAAGGCTCTGGGTGAAGATCACCTGGCCACTCAGATAGCATCAAGCAGTGGCGAGTTCATCAAGCATCTGGCCTATCCGGATGTATCCTGGAAGCCGGAAGATGAGGGACTGGAATTGGTGGAGGGCTTTGATAGATCGAGTGTTTCGTATATTGCATAGGAAATATTTGCAGGCTCCTGATTACCTCTCACTATCTTTCAATTTATTGTAGATTACACTTTCTTAATTTTTACGGGAGATTTCTAATCTCTTTCTCCTCTTGTGCATACCTCTTTCTCGGGTCTAAGTCCTTAATGTGATCGCAGAATGCAAAAACCCTCTTGAAAGTTTTGACCAAACCTGCTTTGTACTGCTTGATGCTCCGGGCAAGTCCCGCCTCCAACTCTAGCAGGGCGGCCTCATTAGCAGCAACAAGGATAGAGATGCACCGCAATCTGGAACGAGCCTACAAGGCTCCCCTGGCCGAGTTTGTGTCGCTGGTGGTGAATGTGGTGTACTATCTGCGGCTCCTGGGCGGGACTAGCTAGTAGGGCGAGACTGAAATGAACCAATTTTTTGATTTAGCGGCTTCGCGCCATCACGTGAAACCAGACACTTATTGATTCTCACGCGACGGCACGAAGAACCATTAGATTTCACTTGCAATGGCACTCTGCG
>JAQTXY010000124.1 GCA_028688535.1 Methanothrix sp.
CCTCTTCTTAATCTCGATCTCATAGAAGAAGTTGTGGACTATCTCGACGAGCTGGGCTTACAAGTTCCCTGCCAGGTGCAGACCAATGCCACCCTCATCAATCCCGATGTTGCAGGAAGGCTCCAGAGCCTTAAGGTGGGAATAGGTGTGAGCCTGGATGGCCATCCTCCTGTGAACGATGCTCTTCGACCCTTCCCAGATGGAAAAGGCTCCACAGGGTCAGCCCTGCGAGGAATTGCCGCCCTGCGAGATGAAGGAATTAGGGTGGGAGTGACCTCTGTTCTTTCCAGGGCCAATGCTGGGACGCTTGGGAGGCTGGTGGACCTGCTCAGTTACTTGGGAAATGTGGAGGGAATGGCCATCGATTTCCTGAGACCAGTGGGCAGAGCCTGCCGGTCCATGCAGCCCGACCCCGGCCAGGCCGCTGCAGGCATCGAGGGGGCAATATTGCGTGCCGATCATCTTGCCGGAGTGGGCGGAAGAAGAATAAAATTCCGGGAGCTGGAAAGAATGAAAAGCACTCTGAGGAGCGGCAGAGAGAGACATCATCACTGTAACTTTGATTCATGCCGATCTCTGGTAGTACTGGCTGACGGCAGCACTTGCGTCTGTCCATCCATGCTCGATGCGAAGATGATGCTTGGGAATATTGAGGTGCCTGGTTTTGCCAAGGATCTGCTCCATCAAATGGCAGAGAAGCGCTGCTTAGTGCAAAGCCCGCAGGAGTGCAATACCTGCGCAAATCGATGGCTGTGTGGAGGGCCGTGCCTGGCACACTACATCGCGGGTTTAAATCTGTCAATTGAGTGTTCAGCTAAAAAGGTCTTCATGAGATATGCCAAGGAAGAAATTCAATGAATGGGAGATTCTGAAAGTCGCTATCGCAGCAGGCAGCTCTCACCTCAACGACGTACACACCATGATCCTATCTTCCGGCAAGTCGAGACCAAGCCGAGCCATAGTCAGCTTCCACAAGATTATGTTAAAAATATAATATGAAATTACGTCTCCCATACGGCGACTATCTTCTCCACGTTGATGTAATCTCTCCGATTTTTATACTCCAGGACAATCACCCCATCTGCGCTTCCCACCAGCTTGCCCTGCATTCTCTCTTCTTCAGAGCCTCCAAAATAGACCTCAATATTTTTCCCGTAGAGGTGTTCTGACATGAATTTATCCAGCATAGTTTGTCCTCCATTTGATCTTACTAAAACTTAAGATTATTATCAGTTTTGTCGTGCTAATTGATATATTTTGTGGTGCTAAACTAGTAGTCCCTCCTAAATAAATCAATATTAACTAGGATAAAGTATACTTGCTTAATCTGCTTTAAACTTAATCAATTTTTCTTGAGTGGTCAGAATCACCGAAGATTATTTAATGTCTCAGGTAAACAACTTGAATTGTAGAAAAACAAATGAAATTGATCAATGAATAGATGGATCTTATGGTGGCGAATTTATGAGATTAGTAAATTGGTTGATCATCCTAGCCCTCCTCGGAATCCCGGTCTTTGCAGAGGAAAGCCAGGCCATTGTTCTTACGGATGAAGACGGTCGCAATGTTACCGTCCCCCTGAATTCTGAAAGCATAGTCTGCCTTTCGCCTGGTGCTGCAGAGGTGCTATGTGCTCTGGATGCACAGGATAAAATTGTAGCAGTGACAAAAGATTGCAATATACCCACCAGTCTCCAGGAAAAGGAATGCATTGGTGCATCAGGGCGTGAGGCCGATATTGAGAGAATTCTTGAGATCAAGCCGGATCTGGTCATAGCCAAGACAGGTATCAAGGATATTTTCCAAGTCTATCCAGAGGAGCCAGTTGAGGTGCCTGCCGGAAACTAATACAGTCACGGCCTAAAGTCGGTCATAGGCACCAATACATACTTTGGCAATACTACGGAACTGATAAAAAATACGGGCGCATCAATCTCGCTATAATATCATTTTTTTATCAATTGTTCAAAAATTAATCAATCTCCCTAAGGAATCCTGCGATAAATCCCCCGAATAATTCCCAGAAAAGTCCCAAAAATATTCCAGAGAGCAAGCCCAAGAATAATCCCTGGAGCATTCCTGAGAATAGTCCCAGGATTGCGCCAAGTATAAGTCCGTATGCGGCACCTAAAAAGAATCCGAAGGCCATTCTTCACCCTTAAATGTAGTAAACGTACCTGTAAAAGTCATTGCGGTCCGGAAAAGAAATGGCACCTTCCGGGCAGCGCCCCTCACATCCGGTACAGAGCATCACGCATTCATAGGGATGAGTGACCGCGATAGACCCGTCGCTCTCTTCGGAATAAACACCCTTGGGGCAGAAATTCAGACAGATCTTGCACTGCTTGCAAGCTTTTTGATCAATGCTTGAATACCACTCGATCTTATCTCTGGGCAGAGTCAGCCTGCGTCTCTCGCCGACGTTGTGCATTATCTCTCTGCGTTTCTTCTCGTCACTGCCAGCCAGTAACATCTTGATTGTAATTTCGGCTTTGAGCCTCAAGGGCATATTGGTCATCATAGCCCAGGTCGCCATCTTCATGGACGTCTTCTTTGTTTCATCAGACATATGCTACACCGCTGATATGCGTATTCGCTAATAAGATGCTTTTATTTATTTAAGATTAAAATTATATTTTTTAGTTCTCAGGATATCTGCATCTATCCCCGGATGAAAACATGCTATCCATTGATATTGCTCAAAGAGCTTGCAGGCTTCCGTCATAGGAAATTCCCGGTCTCCCTCGCACTCCTCAAAGCCGCTGGAACAGGCAATAACGTTCGATGATCCTTTGAAATCCAGTCTCCACTTTGCTTTGGTCTTCCTTCCAGGATAGCAGCAAAATAAGCGTTCAACAGTTTTCCTTAGCATTATTAATTCCTCCACATTTGCGGCAAGGATGAATAGAACGATAGAAATTAACGATGTTCTTGCTTTGACTTTTCTTCAACCCTATCACCTTAAATCAAATTAATTGGATTATAGTCAAATTCAATTGATTTAAGGTTTTCGGGCTATGGGAGAAAAATAAGGCATATTCTAAAAATTAGCAACCAATTAAAAAAAGTGATAAACAGGTTCGCGCAAGAACTTGGCAGATTGGTTTGCCATTTCCTTGCGCAAAAGCTGTGTGTTCTCTATTCACCACTTTGGCCACTAAATGCTGATCTTCTTCAGAGTCATCATCCCACCAACCAGGAACGCCATCAAGAAGGCCAGAAGAATCAAGAATGATCCCCAGGGCAAAGGCTGATCCAATGCCGCCGCTCGCAGAAAAAGGCTGGAATGGGTGAGGGGTAGGATGTAAAGAGCATACTTCAATCCCACTGGCACCTGGGATAATGAGAAGAATGTTCCTCCCAGGAAGGTCATAGGCATCAGTATCAGGCTTCCGAATACGGCCATGTCCTCATGTGACCTGGCCAGCAGTGCCGCCAGCACTCCCAGAAAGGCGAAGGTCAGGCAGGTGAGGAGTAGGCCGAGCAGAAATTGCGGCCCGATATGAATATGGGGCGAGATCAAAAGGGCCACGATGAGAAACGCCACGGAACTCATAAGACCTCTCACCACCCCAATCAGTGCTTTGCCCATGAGAAGAGATGTCAGGCCGATGGGGGCCATAAGGCACTCATCGAAGCTCTTGAAGTACAGCCGGTCGACATTGAGCCTCGTGCCGGCTCCATTAAAGCTGGTGGTCATGGCAGTGAGCGCAATAATGCCCGGTATGACAAATTCCAGATAACTCGTTCCATTGAGATTGATGCCACGGCCCAGACCCCATCCGAAGGCCACCAGATAAAGAATAGGACTGACCAGGGTGGTGATGAGATATCTGGGTCCACGGCGCTTCAGGGCCACAAGATCTGCCCACAGTATGCTGTAAGCATCTATCATGTTACCCCTCCCAGTACCTTCTGGCCGGTAAGCTCTATGAATACATCTTCCAGATTCGATTCCCGCATGACAACCCGCTCCGTACCCGGCAGGCCTTCAATGAACTGGGCAGCCTGTACTCTATCCGGAAAATACTTGTATTCTGTTCCGTTTCCGTTCAAATTCATCTCCACAGCAATCATGCCCAACTTCTCTCGCAAGCTGAGAGGCGAGCCGATAGCAATGATCCGGCCATGATGAAGAACACCTACCCTCTGGCACAAGGCCTCAGCCTCCTCAATGTAATGGGTAGTCAAAAAGACCGTTGTACCTTCGACATTCATCCTGCGGATGAGATCCCAGACCTTACGGCGGGTCTGAGCGTCCAAACCCACGGTAGGTTCATCGAGAAAGAGAAGCTTGGGCCTATGAATGAGAGCCCGGGCGATCATGGCCCTCCTCTTCATACCTCCTGAAACGTCATCGATGAGATAGTCAGCATGATCGGACAGCTCCACATAATCCAGCAGATCAGCTATCCTCTGATTTCGCTCCTTCTTGGAGAGATGATGCAGCCTGGCATGAAGCTGCAGATTCTCGCTGATGGTCAGGTCCCGGTTGAGGCTGAGATGCTGTTGTACTATGCCAAACTCGGACTTCACACTAGCCGGCTCTCTTGCTACATCAATGCCGTTGATCAAAACCCGTCCGGAGGATGGCTTGGTAAGGGTGGTTAGAATGCGAATAGCAGTAGTTTTGCCTGCTCCGTTTGGCCCTAAAAAACCGAAGAGCTCTCCGTGGTCGATCTCCAGATCCAGGCCGTCAATCACTTTTTTCCCGGAATAGTTCTTGTTTAAGCCTGATATCTCAATCATCTTGCTCATAAATGCCTCTTGCGACCTATATAATAATATTAAAAATTATGTTGTGGCGTATTCATTTATTGTCGAACTCATTCTGCCGAACAGGTCTTTCTGCTCTCCATCCACAATGCTATAGAGTGCTTCCGGGCTTAAGCTAGATATGGGATAGTACTTTCCTGCACACTTCTCTGCAATCTCATGGCAGTAGCCCAGCCTCATTTCCATGAAGGAGCTATCCACAACCTCAGTATCAATGACGATAGTATGAATCCCGAGAAGCTTGGATCTCTCCGATATCTCCATCAGCTCGTCCTTGATCTTGCCTCCCATTCCCACATTTGCCCTGCCGTCGGATATGAGGATCATCATGAGTTTTGTTTCTTCATCCTTCCTCAATTCACCTTGCAGGAGCTGCAATGCTCGGGATAGGCCGGCGGAGAGCGGTGTCTTGCCTCCCGTGGGAAGCTCTCGCAGGCGGCTCAAGGCCAGATCAACGCTCGAACAAGGCGGTAGGATAAGTTCGGCGTCCTTTCCTTTGAAAGCTACCATGCCAATTTTGTCTCTCTTCTGGTAGGAATCCATGAGCAGGGAGAGAACGGCACCCTTTGCACTCTCCATCCTCTGGTTGGCTCCCATAGAGCCGCTGGCATCTACAACAAAGAGGACTACGGCAGAGGTCTTCCCTACTCGTTCTTTCTCCCGGATATCCTCGCTCTTCACAATAATCGCATTGGGGCCCGATCGGACCTTCTGATAGGGAGCTGCAGCTCGAATGGTAGCATCGATAGCGATATCTTTCCCTTCTTGGGGCATCCTCTGGCGCAGGTATCTTCCCCGGTTTCGGAGAGCGAGGGTGTTCATTCTCCTGCCGCTGGTCTTGCGGCGGGCAATTCTGTCTCTCTTGCGGGGCATATTTATGGCACGCGTATCGATAGGCGTGCCGATTTCGAAGACCTGTTCCTGAGGCTTGGCAGCCTGGGTTTGATTGGAGTCCTTTTGGTCGTCTGGCTCCTGGGGAGTTTGCTCATTTTTTTTTTGTTGCTTAGGCTCTTGATGTTGATGCTGGTGTTCGTGCTGATGCTGCTGCATCGACTTCTCCAGCTTATCTTTGTTCAGGGTGGGCGGCTCAAAAGGCCTGCTTCTCATCCTGTGAGCCAGGTCCAGCTCCATGGCCTTCTTGACATCCTCCTGGTTGACCTCTGTCCTGCCGTCAAAAGCGGCAATGGTCTTGGCAGTCCTGGTGATGACAATCTCTGCCCGGTGTGTCTTCACGCCCAGATCAATGCATGTTGTTGCGATGGAACGAAGAAGATCATCACTCATGGTCACTTTCCTAAGGATCTTGCGGGCCAAGGATATCTTTTCCTTCAATTGCACCTGGCTTTTTTGGCACATTTGCGTAAATCCATCCGGGTCGGCATCGAATGATTCCGCCATCTTGGCTATCTGCATCCTTTGATCTACGTCCTCAATGCCGACAACACTCACTTGCAGTCCGAATCGGTCCAGCAGTTGTGGCCGGATCTCACCTTCCTCCGGGTTCATGGTTCCAACCAGGATGAATTTGGAGGGATGGGCTACGGATACGCCTTCGCGTTCAACTATATTCACTCCCATGGCGGCAGAGTCGA
>JAQTXY010000125.1 GCA_028688535.1 Methanothrix sp.
TGTCCAGCCTTGACTCGGGTTTGTTGACTCTGGGCCGCTTTGTCTCTTCGTCACGCCGGAAGGTGATGTTTATGGCTTTTAAAAAGGAGTTCATGCCCTCGCGCATCTCCAGAGGGGTATGAGCGATACCCAGCGCACCCGGCGTTCCCTCAAAGACCATTAACCTCTCAGCGAGCAGATCGATGAGATAGATATCATGGTCTACAACCAGCACCGTCTTCTCTGAGGACTCGGCAAATCGCCTCATAACCTTGGCAGCCAGCATCCTCTGCTCGACATCCAGATGGGCAGAGGGCTCATCCAGTAGATAGAGGTCAGCCGAGCGGCTCAGACAGGCGGTAATAGCCACGCGCTGCAGCTCACCGCCGGATAGCTCAGTCAAGGCCTGATCCATCAACGGCTCCAGACCCATGGGCTTTAAGATTTCCGTCTGGTAGAAGCTGGTATCAAAATCATGAGTCGCACCGCGCAGTAAGCCCTGCACGGTCACATCGCTGTCAGCTTTCAGGTACTGGGGCTTGTAGGATACTTTAAGCCGGCTGTCAAAGCTTCCTGATGTCGGCTTTTCTACTCCTGCCAGGACCTTGATGTAAGTGCTCTTTCCTATGCCGTTCGGACCCAGGATGCCCACCACCTCGCCGCGACGAATGATGCCTGGCTCGGCTTGCAGCCGGAAGGTGGAGTATTGCACGTCAAAGGCCTCATAGGCGATGAGCGTCGGGATTTCCTTGTCGATCCGGGGAGCATGCACCTCAAAACGAATGGATGTATCCCGGAAGCGAACATTTTCTTCGGGAAGGTTGCCTCGCAGGTATTGGTTGATGCCTATCCTTACCCCTTTGGGCCGGGTTATGACGCCGTAAGCCCCAGGCACGCCGTAAATGAGATGAACATTTTCTGCCAGAAGGTCAAGCAGGGCCAAGTCATGTTCCACTACCATGACCGCCTTGTCCCTGGCCAGGTTCTGCAGGATGCGGGCCACGTTGATGCGCTGGTAAATATCCAGAAAAGGACTGATCTCATCGAAGAAATAGAAATTTGCGTCGCGAGCGACCGTGGCTGCAATAGCCACGCGCTGCAGCTCTCCACCAGATAGGCTGGATATCTCCCGATCCATGAGTTTGTCGATGGAGAGACCTTCCACCAGATCGGCGAGAACTCCCCGTTCGTCCGTCTTATCCAAAAGACCTCGAACCGGCCCAGAATAGCTCTTGGGGATGCGATCCACATACTGAGGTTTATAGGAGGTCTTGACACCCTTATCAGCTACATTTTTCAGATAATCACCCAGGACGCTGCCCGCAAAGCGGGCGAAGACATCATCCCAGGAGGCATTCTTCCCAAGATTGGGGCGTAAGATACCGGAAAGTATGGATACCGCAGTACTCTTTCCTATGCCGTTGGGACCCAGAAGGCCTGTTACCCGGCCGTCAACCGGTACAGGCAGACCATAGAGCGCAAATCCGTTCTGGCCATACCTGTGCACCGGATCCTCCATCTCTTCCGGCAGATTGGTGATAGTAATTGCCCCAAAGGGGCATTTGCGCACGCAGATACCGCAGCCTACGCAAAGGTTCTCAGTGATGAGGGGCTTGCTGTCCACAAATACTATGGTCTCGTCGCCCGTGCGCACCGGCGGACAGAAGTACTCGCACTCTTTGGAGCACTTGCGGGGTTGGCAGCGGTCGCGATTGATGATGGCAATTCTCATGGGTATTCCTCAGTTGAGAAGAAGCGTCCAGGTAACCAGCCAGAAGTCGATTACCATGAACTCCACATAGAACCAATCTTTGGTCTTGAAGCTTTCAGCATCAATATTCAGGAAAGTATATGTGAATTTTTGAATGACATAAGTAAGCAGTATTACGGACATCATGACGAAATGCCAGGGATAGGGAGAGATTGCATCGCTCGCATAAAAACAGGCAAAGCCCGCCATGGTTCCCAGAACGGAAGGATACACGGTCTTGACGATTCCATCAATGCGATCCTTTCTGCGTTCAGCTGCGCTCTTGGGCGCAACCTTTGGCGGTAGCTTGGCAGTCTTTTCGCCGGGCTTTTCCTGGGCAGTCGCCAGCCGTTGGTCTTCCTTATTGCCAACCTTTTTTTCTTTCTTGGCCATCCAACCTTTGCATTTCATTATATGATAATAGCGTTTTGGTCCGGGAAAAGTCCAAGTACTATAACTTTCAAGAGCCTCAGGATGTGTATGTCGTAGCGGATGCTTCAGTATTTATCTGGGGAAAAAGGCCAGCAGGCGAGCTGATCACCGTCCCTGCGGTGGAAGCGGAGCTGAAAGATATAAGAACAAAATCCCTGCTTCACATCTTTGAGGCACGGGTGGAAAGTCCCTCTCCCCAGGCGCGAAAGGCAGCAGAGCACGCCGCAACACAGACAGGAGACCTCAAAACACTGTCTTCCGCTGATTTGGATATCCTGGCAAAAGCCCTGGAGTATAGAGCCGTTCTCGCTACCGACGACTACGCTCTGCAAAATGTCGCTCTTCACCTCGGTCTGAAGATCGAACCTATTGGGCAGCCCAGGATAAAGAGATTGCTAAAGCACGTCCAGAGGTGCCAAGGCTGTGGCAGCAAATTCGAAGGGGAAGTTTGTACTGATTGCGGAACTCCTGCCCGAAAGAAAAAGAGGTGCATAAGATGAAGAATATTGAAACATTGATGAAAAAGGCAACGGAACTAAAAGCAGAAGGGCTGGTGGAAGGCCAGATCTCGGAGGAGCTGAATGTCTCCAGCGAAACGGTTACCTGGCTGCTTACTCATGCTGAGAAGACGAGCACATCGCCCGGACCCAAGGATATCTCAGTGGACTGGTCCATGATCGGCAAGAGCGCCTTTAGGATGAGCCACGTCTCTGAAGCCCTCTCGGATATCATTATTGAGACTCTGGACGAGAATGATTGCAGCGTGGATGTCGTGGTGGGCATAGCTTTGAGCGGCCTGCCTCTGGCCAGCATGGTTGCCAGCAGCCTGTCAGCTGAGCTCGCGGTGTACACCCCCAGCAAGCAGATGCTCACTAAAGAGAGCGGCAAAGCACGCGGCAACCTTAGCGCCAACTTCGCCAGTGTTATGGACAAGGAGTGCGTCATCATCGACGATGTGATCACATCCGGCCGAACTTTGGAGGAGGTGGTCGAGTATCTGGACGAGCATGGAGCCAAGATCAATGCCATCGCCGTCCTGATCGACAAGAAGGGCACGGAAGAGATCGCCGGAGTGCCCCTGGTCTCGCTATTAAAGGTCTTAAGAGTAAATTAGATAAGATGGCCTAAAAAGAAGGCCATTCCAATATTTTCGTTTAGATATTTATCCGGCCTTTGGAAAACCTATTTAGCATTCCTGCAATCATCTCCCGCTCACAAGCTGATCAACTATGTTCTCCGAGGATGAGTATCGATTAGACTTCTTCGTGGATGAGGGATTCCAGCGCAAGAAGTGCGACAAATGCGGCAAATTCTTCTGGACCAGGAATGGCGAGAGGAAGACCTGCGGGGACCCGCCCTGCGATCCCTATACCTTCATAGGCTCGCCCATATTCAAACGCGAGCATACCATAGACGAGATGCGCGAGCATTACCTCAGCTTCTTTGAGAGCCGGGGGCACGCTCGCATCAAGAGGTATCCAGTGGTGGCCCGCTGGCGAGACGACATTTACCTCACCATCGCTTCCATCGCCGACTTCCAGCCCTTTGTCACATCCGGACAGGTGCCTCCCCCCGCCAACCCACTCACCATCAGCCAGCCCTGCATAAGGCTCGACGATCTCGATTCGGTAGGGCGTAGCGGACGGCATCTCACCACCTTCGAGATGATGGCCCACCATGTCTTCAACACCCGGGAAAAGGAGCACTATTGGAAGGATCGGACGGTTGCATTATGCGATGAGCTGCTGGTGGGTCTGGGCATGGACCCCCTGGCTGTGACCTACAAGGAGAATCCCTGGGCAGGCGGCGGGAATGCCGGACCGAGCGTGGAGGTTATGATCGGCGGCCTGGAGCTGGCTACCCTGGTCTTCATGGACCTTAAAGCCGTGCCAAATGGTCCCATCCAGATCAAGGGCGAGTCTTACGAAAAGATGAACAACTACATCGTGGACACTGGCTATGGCCTCGAGAGGTTTGTCTGGGCCTCTACCGGATCGCCTACTATTTATGATGCTATCTTCCCGGATCTCGTCCGCAAGGTAGCCGATCTGGCAGGCGTCGAGCACAACCTGAAAGATGCCGAGTATGCCGAGATCTTCGCCCAGAATGCCAGGCTTGCGGGCATGGTGGACCTGGATGAGTACAGCATGGAGGATCTGCGCAAAAAGATTGCCAGCAACATCGGCATCTCGCCCGAAAAGCTGCAGAAGACCATCGAGCCCATGGAGCGCATCTATGCCGTGGTGGACCACACTCGCTGCCTGGCCTATATGCTGGGCGACGGCATCATCCCCTCCAATGTAAAAGCTGGTTACCTGTCCCGGCTGGTCATACGCCGCACCTTGCGGCTGATGAAGGAGCTGGGTCTGTCTCTGCCGCTGGCCGAATTGGTGGAGATGCAGATTTCGCGATTGGACTATTCCGACTGGCAGGAGCGCTTTGTCACTATCAAGGAGATACTCGATCAGGAGGAGCAGAAGTACGCCGAGACCCTGGAGAAGGGCAAGCGTCTGGTCAAGAAGACCGCCGAGCACTTCCTGAAGAAGAAGCTGCCCATTCCCCTGGAGGAGATGATCTCCCTTTACGATACGCATGGCATCCCTCCCGAGATCGCCCGCGAGTCGGCAGAGGAGCTTGGCGCCGCGGTGGAGCTGCCGGACAACTTCTATTCGCTGGTGGCCAAGAAGCGCATTCGGGCTGAGAAGGAGGAGGCCAAGGTCTCTCTACCCGGCAAGACACAGCTCCTATTCTACGAGCATCCCTTCGAGCAGGTCTTCCAGGCTCAGGTGCTCGATATTACAGAAGACGGCAGCGTCATCCTGGACCGGACGCTCCTCTACCCTGAGGGCGGAGGTCAGCCTGCCGATCACGGCACCCTGGAAAAGCAGGGCCAAACTTTCTCGGTGGTGGATGTTCAAAAGTCTGGAGAGGTGGTCTTGCATAAGCTGGCTCAGACGGCCAGCCGGCCGGATTTGGTGAAGGGCGACTGGGTCAATGGCAAGGTGGACATGCGCCGGCGCCTGGCTCATGCCCGTCACCACACTGCCACCCATCTGGTGCATGACTCAGCCAAGCGCGTCTTGGGCAAGCACGTCTGGCAGGCCGGTGCCCAGAAGAGCGAAGATCGAGCAAGGCTGGACATCTCTCATTACAAGCGCATCACCGACGCCGAGCTTAAGGCGATCGAACTGGAAGCTAATAGGCGGGTGATGGAGATGGAGCCGGTGGACACCCAATTCCTGCCCCGCACTGAGGCAGAGAAGCTCTTTGGCTTTGAGCTCTACCAGGGAGGCGTGCCGCCTGGAAATCAGATCCGTGTGGTTCGGGTGGGCAGCGACATCGAAGCTTGCGCCGGAACGCATGTCACCAATACGGGCATGATCGGGGCCATCAAGATCCTGCGCGCCGAGCGTATTCAGGACGGAGTGGAGAGGATCGAGTTTGCCGCCGGTGAGGCTGCAGTACGGGCCGGTCAGGAGCGGGATGATCTGCTCTCAGGAGCGGCAGATGTGCTGCGTGTGCCGAACGAACAGCTGCCCAAGACCGCTTCGCGCTTCTTTGAGGAGTGGAAGGGCCAGCAAAAGGAGATCGAGCGGCTTCGGGCGGACCTGGCAAAAGCGCGGCTCAAGACGCTGGTAGCTGAGGCAGAGGTCAGGGATGGCCTAAGAATCGTGGTGCAGAAGATGGGCAGCGCCGACATTGACGAGCTTCTCAAGGCCGGCGCCCTTTTGGCTGAGCAGGACTGCGTCGCCTTGCTGGGCAGCGAGACCGGCAAGCTGGTGGCCGCCGTGGGCCAGTCTGGCCTGGCAAAAGGCATCAAAGCTGGCAGCATCATCCGCGCGGCAGCGAAAGCTTTGGGCGGAGGCGGAGGAGGCCGGCCTGAACTGGCGCAGGGCGGAGGGCCCAATGCCGGGAAGCTGGACGAGGCCCTGACGGCGGGAAGGGGAGCGATGAGGGCGGGGGCGTAAGGCCTCTGCCTTTGATCTTTTCATCCATTTTTTTTCATTTTTGTCTGCTAATTGAGCACGATTCTTGCCGCAAGTTTAATGAATTTCGCAACAGTACCGTTGCCCTTGGGGTGATGATTTGGTCAAAGATGACATAGATGTAGCCCGCGAAATATATCAATCGGTTATACTGGCAGAC
>JAQTXY010000126.1 GCA_028688535.1 Methanothrix sp.
TCTCCTCATTGGTGCACCGGGAAGAGGAGAGAGCCCCCAGTGAATCTGGACCATATTTATTTTTAATTTCAGTGAATCTCTCGGCGATCAGATTAAGTGCGTCATCCCAGCTTGCTTCCTCAAGTCTGCCGTCCCGTCTTATCAGGGGTGTGGTCAAACGGTCGGGATGATGGACAATCTCGTCCAGGCCAAAACGGCCTTTAACGCAGGCCTGACCACTATTTACCGGGCCGTCTCTGTCCGGATGAATAGAGACAATTCGGTCTTGTTTGACACCGAGCTTTAGCCGACAGCCTACGCCACAGTAGGGACAGATTGTGGAGACCGCACTCTCCGGTTTTTGCCATTTCTCAGAGCGGGCATAGAGGGCGCCGGTGGGGCAGGCATCCACACATGCTCCGCAAAACTTGCAGTCCGCCTCCTGCAACGACTGCGGCCCTATCCAATGATTGCGATGAAAATCGGGATTGCTGGAAAGCACACCTACGCCGCGCACCTCCTGACAGGTTCGCACGCAGCGGCTGCACATGATGCAAAGGCTGTAATTGCGATCGAAGAATGGCTCTCTTAGAACCGGTAGATTCTTAAAAGAGATATTGTATCTGATTTTTTCCAGCCCCACGAACCGCACTGCCTCCTGCAGTTCGCATTCTTCATTTTTGGGGCAATATTTGCAGCCCACAGTCACTGGGAATTTGCGCATGCATTCGCGCAGATCATTACATTCATTTTTCCTATCGCAAAAAAGGCAGCTGGTAGGATGATTGGTGAGGGCCAGGAGCATCTCCAGGGTATTTCGTCTCATCTCCTGAAGCTCATCGGTCTTGGTCTGCACCACCATTCCCTCTTCTGCCAGGGTATTGCAGGCAGTAGGATAACGATCCAGGCCTTTTACCGAGACAATGCACAGCTTGCAAGAGCCGATGGGCTTGAGGTCCGGGTGGTCGCAAAGTGCTGGTACATAAGATCCTGCCTTACGGGCTGCATCCAAAATGGTAGATCCCTGGGGAACCTCTACCATTTGATCATCTATTGTGAGTTTTATTGTCGACATGTTCCAACCGCGCCGGTCAATGGTGGTGATTAATTGTATTAGAAGGTTGCTCTATATGGAAAATCTTATTAATATTCAGAGGCCGAGGCTAGCTAGAATCTGCTAAGTTAAATGTGAAGAAGGATGCGAAAGCCAGTCCCGGGTCCTCCACCAGGCAAGAAAAAGAGGGTCCGTACCCACAAGCATAAGGATGATCAGCCAGAAGAGATCTAAGCCTTCTGAGGCGCGGTGTAAAAAAGATGTCCAGCAAGATAAATTTAAACCGGGTGGAGATGCCCAAGCAATCTCCCGAAAAGAGGAAGAGCAATTTTCAGGAGGTTGCCCTGGGCTACAGTCCTGAGCAGGCAGCAGAAGAGGCGAGCAGATGTCTTCAATGCAAGAAGCCCAAGTGCATGGAAGGCTGTCCGGTAGGGGTGTTGATACCCAACTTCATCTGCGCCCTGAGGGATGGGGACATGCCAAAGGCGGCTATCGCCCTAAAGAGAAAGAACAGCCTGCCGGGAATATGCGGTCGAGTCTGTCCTCAAGAGGTGCAGTGCGAGAGCAAATGCATCCTAGCCAAGAAGGGTGCACCCATCGCCATTGGCCGCCTGGAGCGCTATGTGGCCGATTGGGAGCTCTGCCAGTCGCAAAGGCCCGAGTGTGAGATTGCGCCGGCCACTGGTAAGCGGGTTGCTGTGGTGGGCTGCGGCCCGGCAGGACTTACGGTGGCAGCTGATATGGCCAAGTTCGGCCACAAGGTTACCATCTTCGAGGCGCTGCATGATGGCGGTGGCGTCCTTGTTTACGGTATTCCTGAGTTTCGTCTGCCCAAGGGAATTGTGAGAGCGGAGATCGAGTATGTGAAATCATTGGGAGTCGAGCTGGAGCTGGACAGTGTAGTAGGCAGACAGGTGCAGGTTGAGGGCTTGCTCAAGGGAGACTATGACGGCGTATTCCTAGGGATTGGTGCAGGCGCGCCCCGTTTCCTCAATGTTCCCGGTGAGAACCTGAGCGGCGTCTACTCTGCCAATGAGTACCTGACAAGAGTCAACCTGATGAAGGCCTATAAGTTCCCGGAGTACGATACGCCCATAAAGAAGGGCAAGAAGGTGGCAGTGGTGGGCGGCGGAAACGTGGCTATGGATGCGGCCCGATCTGCTAAGCGCCTGGGAGCGGATGAGGTGCATGTCATCTACCGCCGCTCTCGCGAGGAGATGCCCGCCCGTCTGGAGGAGGTGGAGAACGCCATGGAGGAAGACGTGATCTTTGACTTCCTCACCAATCCCACTCGCTTTTTGGGGGACGAAAGGGGCATGGTCAGAGCCATGGAGGTCGTGCAGATGGAGTTGGGAGAGCCAGATGCCTCTGGCCGTCGCAGCCCGCGGGTGAAGAAGGGCTCGGAGCACATCGTCGATGTGGATACGGTGGTCATCGCCGTAGGCACAGTGCCCAATCCTCTCATCGCCTCCAGCACGCCACAGCTCAAGACTACCAAATGGGGCACACTGGTGGTGGACGAGCGGGGCAGAACAACCATGCAAGGAGTCTGGGCGGGTGGAGATATTACCAGTGGTGGTGCCACAGTGATCAGCGCCATGGGCGAGGGCAAGACTGCGGCTGCGGATATGAACGAGTGGCTGATGAAGGACGGGAAGTGGTGTACAAAATAAGCGACTTCCTTCTGATTATTTTAAAATTTTTAGATATTCCAAAACCGAATGATCTTGCCCTGATGGCATTTCTCAAAGGAGGTCTAACGGCTATCCAGGAGATGCTTAAGTTGGTCCGGTGGGATTATTTCCAGGCCGGAATTATCTGGAAGATTAAATCGTTGCATGTTTTTATCAGAGGTAACCAGATAGTTCATATTATAAGCAAGCGCATAGCCGATATGAACCAGGTCCTGCGGTGTCATCCGCTCGTCCTTATATTTTGTATTTAACCTATAACATATTATGGAAACGGCTGTATTGGGATGAAGGATGTTTAGGTTCAGACCGCCCCAGAAGGCAATCATATCATGGAGTTCTTTTATGTTATGAGATCTGCCCTTTCTTTCTCCTTCAAGGCACAGGGTAACGCTCTCTCCCAGAACCGAAATTGGGACCGAAAGCTGGAACCGCCCCGCATGGCTGCTCAAATGCTGCAAATGATTCTTAATTTCAAAAGGATTTATATTTCTCTTTTTAAGAATACTATGATCTGAGGATATTGAAAAGAAGAAGATATCTGAATCAACTGCTACGCGAATCATTATTCTGGAAATAGGTGATCGATTCTAGCCAGCATCCTGTCGTGCTCTTCCTTTGTTACAGCCCAGACGACCCGGCCATGGAGATCTGTGGCCCCTCCGTAGGGTAGTTGGTTCTTGGAGGGATCATAAAATTGCCCTACAACAGATTCCTCTACTGATCCTGCCATGACAGACCATCCGACTTACTGAGTTATAAGGATTGCGAAAATGTGTTCTTTTGCATCCCGTAGATGTATGAAATTTTATATGGTTGTTTGATGCTGGTTTAGCCAGGCTACCATCCGAGAATGCAACAGAACCATAAATCGCAATGTATTTATTATCAGCGTGTGGCGGTAGAAATGCTCGAAGGACCAGAAGAGAGGCAAACTAAGAGGAGAGGTCAAACACCATAATGCAATTCAGAGCTCAAGGAAAATGAATCATTCAAGCCGATGCCGTAAATCGACGCTGCTTAATTCTAATGTTAGGGAGACGAACAGATGAGCAACAAGATACGTGTGCTATGCGAACAGTGCTGCAAGGAGACCAATCACGAAGTTCTTGCCGCACAGACAACAAAATCCTCACATGAGGATGAATACAACTGGAGCACAGACTATCAAATCGTAATGTGCTGTGGATGTGACACAATCTCCTTTCGCGAAGAGACATTGAACGAATACGATTATGATCCGGAGACCGGTGAGCCAATACCCACTGTAAAATTGTATCCCCCTAGAATTGCGGGGCGACGGCCCTTGGAGAATTACTACTACCTGCCCCCAACCATTAGTCGCATCTATCGAGAAATTCTGAGTTCAATGAACAACTCCTCCGTCATCCTCGCTGCAATAGGTTACGCGCACTGATTGAGGGAGTGTGTACCGATCAGAAAGTGAAAGGCTCAAAACCTTGAGAACATGATAGATGCGCTTTCTTCTGAAGGTGTTCTTTCCATTAATCAGGCGAAGATTCTCCATGCACACCGATTTCTCGGAAACGTTGCGGCTCACGAGATAGTGCCGGCAAAATCACATGAACTCGTTGCCGCTCTCGATATCGCTGAGACTCTGCTGAAAACCATCTACATTCTGCCTAAACTTGCAGATGAGATTACCACTGGAAAAAAGAAATGAACAACGATAGATACCATCTTGCCCTAGAGCGGCGAAAATGCGGTGGATTCTACTGGAAATCGCTGAAGTCAAGATGATCGGTCGCTCGTACAACAGCTGCGGTATAGGCTGCCTGGCGCATGTTGATATTGTACTTTTTGGGGGAGGCGGCAAGAGCGTCCCAATAGGCCATGGTCATCCTCTCATCCAGCTTATGGTAGACTTCTTCGAGGAACCAGCAGCCACGCATGATGTTCTGCACCATCTCGAAGTAAGAGACGGTGACGCGACCGACATTGGCTGGGAAGTCGGGAATGACGTGCACTTTGTTCCGGAAGAGAATGGCGTCAGCTTCCGGATTGGTGGGGCCGTTGGCCAGCTCAATAATGACCTTGGCCTTGACGCGAGCTGCCATATCGGCTTCAATGCAGGCGGCATTGAACGCGCCGCCCTTTGAGTCGCTGATGGCGACTACATTGCTGTCGAAGAACTCTTTGACCAGAGAATGGGCAAAGCTGCGGCATTGCCGTATCTTTGGATAGCCACGGTTGCCTTCATCAAGAGGTGGAGAACGCCATGGAGGAGGATGTGATCTTTGCACTTTCAACTCTGCCGATTCGTTCTCCCAGTTTTCTGGGATTTCGACATCGGAAACGGTTGGATTCGTCCCTGCGGCCTAATCAGTTGGGGTGCCGCGCGCGGTAAAACGCGCGGGAGGCAGCGGGACGCCCTCAACGCCGGGCAGGCTTGGAAAATTAGATGGAAACGGTTAATGGGACATTGCCGTCTTTTTGGAAATCGGTTTTCGGTTTGACAATGCCTCCCAAACCAAACTTGCTGCAAGCTTTTATATCATATTATTATGATAATTAGACAGGATAAAAGAGGATATTGCCATGCCGGACGATGACCTGTCAGCCGCCCCCAAGAAGAGCATCACCATCATCAAGGCCGGACGCCACTGGCTATTCAAGCATTTCTTTGAAGAAAAAGACATTTTCAGAGAACTGGCCGATTACTACGACAGAGACAGCTATCGCTTCGTTCTCAGGACCCCAGGCGAGAAGAACCTGGTGCAAAAGCTGCTGGAAAGAAGGGGATTCGAGGTGATACTGGCAGAGAGCTCCCGAGGTTATGTCGTCAAACTCAGTCGGCAGAGCCGATATTCTGCACTTCTCAAAAACTCTCTGGCCATGATTGAGACAGATGAGTGGCGAATATTTCTCATGAAGGACCAGGCTTCTGCCCTGCAAGCCCTGCACCAGGGGGCCAAACTGGTAGAAGTAGATGTGCAATTCTAATATTATTGCCTCAACTCCGCTGTGGCGGCACCACCCTGCGGATGCACAGGCTGGCCAGAAGACAGAAGACACCCAGATAGAGGAAGACCAGGAAGAAGTTGTCCCCAGTCAGATCCAGCAGGTATCCGGAGAGCGTCGGCCCCAGCGGCCCGGCCACAAAGCCGTAGGCGGCAAAGGTCAGGCCGAAGATCGCCCCGAAGTGCTCCAGGCCGAAGCAGTCCGCCACCAGTGGTGCAGAGACTGAGAAGAGGGTGCCGAATGAGAAGCCCACTATCGCAGCCAGCAGAGTGCAGGTCCCCAGACCATCCGCCCAGGGAAGGAAGAAGTAAGCAACGCCAGCCGCGAAAAAGGCCAGGCTCATGACCTGATTTCGCCCAAACCGGTCGGAAAGGATGCCGCTGATGAGGCGGCTTATCCCGTTGGTGAGATTGAAGGCGGTCAGGATGAGGATGGCGGCGGGCAAGGAAAAGCCCCGGAAGAGCCCGTATTCGGCGGCAAGGATGGTCATGGAGACGCCTGCTGCTCCCGCAAAGGTCCAGGTGATCCAGAGCAGCCAGAAGCTTCTGGTGTGCAGGCTCTCCTTTACGGTAAACGATCTTGATGAGGTT